>JBMOHT010000006.1:0-53693 GCA_049317705.1 Bacteroidota bacterium
ATTCTCCAGTCCGGAGAATCATCAGTTGATGCTGTTCGCCGACGTGCTTGCATCCGGCAAAACTTCGCGTCTCTACAAACGTCTCGTGTATGACGATCAGATAGCGACAAGCGTATCGGCATACGTCGATGCTCGTGAGATCGCCGGTCAATTCAATATCGATGTCACGGCAAAGCCGGGTTCGGACCTGACCGCTGTTGAAAAAGCGATCAATGAAGAACTGAAGAATCTTATCGAAAAAGGTCCGAGTGAAAAAGAACTGCAGCGCGTAAAGACACAGCGCATTGCAGGATTCGTCCGCGGTATCGAACGTATCGGCGGTTTCGGCGGCAAATCCGACATCCTCGCTCAAGGTGTAGTCTATGCCGGAACACCTGACTACTACAAAGATTATCTCAACAACATCAATAACGCAACCGTACAATCAGTGCAGACCGCCGGTAACAAGTGGTTGACTGATGGTGAATATATTCTGGAGATCCATCCGTTCCCATCGTTCAAGAGCGAACCGACCGACACGACCGTGCGGAAGAAAATGCCGGACATGGCTGCTTCACCGGAAGCGAAATTCCCGAAGCTGGAACGCACAACTCTCTCGAACGGATTGAAAGTAATCCTTGCAGAGCGAAATGCCGTTCCCACAGTGAATCTGAACCTGCTGGTCGATGCAGGATTCGCATCAGATCAAGGAACGAATGCCGGCACCGCAACACTGGCGATGGATGTGCTTGATGAAGGAACGAAGACACGCAACGCTCTTCAGATCAGCGAAGAACTTGCTCTGCTTGGAGCAACACTCGGATCCGGTTCGAACCTCGACATGTCCACCGTTTCAATGTCCGCATTGAAATCAAATCTCGATGCATCACTGGCGATCTACGCCGATGTTATTTTGAATCCTTCTTTCCCGGACGAGGATTACAAACGGCTCCAGAAACAGCGCATTGCCGGTATCCAACGCGAGAAAGTGACGCCGATCCAGATGGCGCTTCGCGTAATGCCGAAGATCCTCTATGGTGAGGATCATGCGTATGGGAATCCGTTCACCGGTTCAGGAACAGAGCAGTCGATCATGGCGATCAAGCGCGACGATCTTGTAAAATTCCATAAGACATGGATCAAACCGAACAATGCAACGCTGGTTGTGGTCGGTGCTACTACCATGAGCGAGATCAAGCCGAAACTTGAAAAATTGTTCAAGGACTGGAAGTCCGGTGATGTTCCGAAAAAGAATATTGCCAAGGTCGAACAGCAAAAGAAGTCGACGGTATATCTCATCGACAAACCGGGCGCAGGTCAGTCCTACGTGATCAGCGGTCACGTGACACTTCCGCAGGCGAATCCGGACGAGATCGCCATTGAGACGATGAACAATGTTCTCGGCGGAATGTTCACTGCACGTATGAACATGAATCTCCGAGAGGATAAACACTGGTCCTACGGTGCCCAAACCACTTTCTTCGGCGCCAAAGGACAGCGTCCGTTCCTCGCACTTGCTCCTGTGCAGACGGACAAGACCAAAGAGTCGATGGTAGAAATGGTGAAGGAACTGAAACAGATCATTACCGAGAAACCGGTGACGAAAGAAGAATTCGAGAAAGTACAGAAGAACGCTGTGCTCGAACTTTCCGGTTCATGGGAAACGAACGGCGCCATCATGGGCTCTATCGGTAACATCGTCCGTTACGGATATGCTGATGATTATTATCAGACGTATGCGAAGAAGGTGAACGGATTGGATTATGAGGATGTCCGTGATGCTGCGAAGAAGGCATTGTTCCCGGATAATCTCGTATGGATCATCGTCGGTGATAAAGAGAAAGTGGAGAAGGGGATCAAGGAATTGAATTTCGGAGAACTGAAATATCTCGATGCCGATGGAAATGATATCTCGCAGATTCAAACGAAGATCTCACCCGTAGAGAAGAAGAAGTAGTATTTTAATGCGGCCGATAATGATCACGGCTGTAATGATAAAATGCTGCAGTGATTTCCAACATTTGCCAAGTCTTGAAGGCTTGGCAAATGTATTTTAAACAGGATCTATTTTGAGGACAGCAATATTTACCATTTCTGTGTCTCAGTACATGATCTTAACACGAAAAAGAACACCATTTCAACTAAATACTGAGCGGTTTTTGACAGAAACACATCTCAATCCATTGTTGAATAACGATGATATTCGTACATTACATAACAACGTGTGATAGTATTGCAGCAGTACAGTTGTTAAATGGTTTGAGCGGAGCATGATATGATGTTACCGCTAATCTTTCAGTTAAATCAATTGTGCGCAGTTCCGCATCGTCGGGATTTGGGAATTGATGATCGTCAAAACAACGGTCGATATGAATAAATCCTGAAAGGATGTGCAAATCTCTTGACAAAACAGAACTTTCTCTTATCTTATTAGTAGATAGAAATACATGAAAAACAAAAACTCCATATTATTTTTGAATGCCGGCAATCCTTCGCTGTTGCATACCCCGAACCCCTCCGATTGTCATCATCACTGTTGTTGTTGATCTCTGCATTGCCTTAACGCATAGCTGATTCATTAAAGACCTTACACCATAGATTCTCACATTCACGGTGTCAAGTTAATCCGATCAACATCAATGAAAAATATCTCGAACATACATTTATTCTATGCCAGCAGACCTGCAGAGGAGCATCATTCTCCATATTATGACGGGAATTTTCTCTGTTGTTGAATAGGAATAGGCACTTGTTGAGCACCCAGTTCATCGGATCATCTTCATCAAAGAATATTATCGATTGAACGGGTCTCGTTCTGAGGCTCAAAGACAAAAGTCGTTATTCACTACCATATCACTATCACATATTTAAAGGAAGCTATACATGAAAAACAATTACAAAATGTTCCTCAGCGTGCTGTTGTTCATTGCAGCGATGGCAGGTACTGCTGCAGCACAGACGGTGATCTATTCCGAGAATTTTGAATCGGGTACCGCCAATGCACAATGGGAGACCTATTACAAGAACGAGGATAAATTGAAAGCCGTCCCGATCGCTCAGGCACCGAAGACCCTCGCAACCGGAGGAAGCTTTGTTGGACTGCTGCAGGATATCGACGGTACATTCTCCGGTTCAGCAGTTGCCGTGCGCGGCGATGCAGCATTAAAAGATTATTCCATCGAAGCGGATGTCTATGTCTATATCAATCAGTCATTATCCGCTTATACCGGTCTGGTCGTCTATGCCGATAGTTCGAAAAAGGATTTCTATAAACTTCGCGCTGATTTTGATGCTAACAACCGCATCAATTTCTCCGGTTTGAAATCGGATCCGAATACATTCCTTCCATTGTTCAGCAAGGATTTTACCGGCGCGAATAACACCGGTCTCTTCCCGACAGTGGATGGTTGGGTCAAATTGAAGATCGAAGTTCGTAACACCAGTGCCACACAGACATCCATCTGGGCGTATATGAATGGAACGTTATTGAAGAACAGTCCTCTCGTAGATACAGCATCAGGCCGTAACACATCAGGAAAATACGGTCTATACAGCTTCCAGTCAGACTCAAACGGTATCCCTGCATATTTCGACAACATTGTTGTCTCAACACTTCCGGTCACCGGCGTATTCGGGAATCAGAATGTAAAACTTCCGGAAGGTTTCGGACTGGAACAGAATTATCCGAACCCGTTCAATCCCGAAACACGCATCACCTACCGCACCAATGTTGATGGTTATGTTTCACTGGCGATCTTTGATGCACTCGGCCGTGAAGTGAACATCATTGTTTCCGGTAACAAATCCGCCGGCGTTCATACAGCACAGTGGAACGGAAAAGATGAGAGCGGCAAGATCGCTCCGTCCGGTATCTATTACTACACGCTTCGTTCCGGCAGCAATGTAGAGACGAAAAAAATGGTCTTAATGAAATAATATTTTCCAGGCATCGGGTCCTCTGCTATTGAGCAGGGGACCCGTTGTTCATCTCTATGAATGGAAATACATTGAAAAAAATACGCCAATACTTTTTGCAAGTATCACTGTTCGTGATGGCATTGTCCCTGACGGTTTCAGCAGGAACCACCGGCAAGATCTCCGGAACGGTCAGGAACAATTCCACCCGTGAAGTGATCCCGGGAGCAACGGTCGTCCTTGACGGAACAACGCTGGGCGCAGTGACGGATGTGAACGGACAATATCATATCATCAATGTTCGTCCCGGTACATATGCACTGCGGTTCTCAATGCTCGGATTCTCACCGTCGAAAGTGACCGGTATCGTTGTTTCCGCTGACCTCACCACACAGATCAATGGTTCTCTGGAAGCATCGGAAGTTCAATTGGAAGAAAAGATCGTTACGGCCGAACGTCCGTTATTCCAAAAGGATAACACGGCAAAAATATCGGTCATCACGGGAGAGGATTTCGTCAATCTGCCGGTGAACAATATCCAGGATGTTCTGGCGACGAAAGCAGGATTCACGACCGATGCGAACGGCGAGATACATGCCCGCGGAGGTAGAACGGGGGAGATAGCGTATCTTATCGACGGTCAATATGTGAAGGACCCATTCAACGGAGAGTTCACGAACACGATCAATAAAGATGCTGTGCAGGAACTGTCCATTGTGAGCGGTTCATTCAACGCCGAATACGGTGAAGCGATGTCGAGTATCGTCAATGTGGTGACGAAAGAAGGGGAATCGACATTCCACGGAAAAGCGGAATATACTTCACCGATGCTCAATGCAACTCCGTACAGGAATTCGAGTCCGTTTGCCGGTGTAACGGATCTCTATTCATATAAGAGCAGTTCAGTGCTGGACCGGATCAAGACCGATCCGCTGGCACTGGATGTTCCAATCCCCGGTATGCTCAACGTTTCATTGAGCGGTCCCATTCCACTCGTCACGGACGCATCATTCTTCCTATCGGGAAAGACATTCAATGAGGACAGTTATCTGCCGCATGGATATTCGCTTGAGCGGGACATCTTCTCGAAGTTCACCTATCGCGTATCTCCATTGATCAAGACTTCGTTCTCGGCACAACGGAGCAGGAATGATTTTCAGCGGTATAATCATGCATGGAAATATCTCAGCGATCATCAGAACCATGTCGAAAAACAAACGGACCGCTACGTTCTGACACTGACACAAACATTCGATGCAGATCTTTTCTACACATTGCAGCTTTCGCGCGTGAGCAATTCTTTCCTGCGGAGAGTGGGTGAAAAGACCCCGGCGGAGTACGAACGTCCTCAGACCGGCGCGAGTATCTTCTTCTATATCAAAGGAGATGATCCTGTCTATTCGGATAATCTGACCGAAACGAACAGCGGAAAGATCGATGCGACATATCAGTTCAATGCGTTCCACCAATTCAAGTCCGGCGCAGAGATAAAACAGCATCAGATCCACGCGTTTGAAGAGACCATCGAACCGAAATACAAGGATGAGTATTCACGTTCACCGATCGAGGGTTCTTTCTATGTGCAGGATAAGATCGAATATGATTATCTCATAACGAATGTCGGGATTCGTTTTGATTACGTCGATCCGAAAGCCACTGTATGGCCGGATATCAAACGGTTCGGATATTATGACGCGAACAATGTTTGGGTTCCTTCCCCCGAAGTAGCAGTTGCACCGAAAACGCAGATCAGTCCCCGCATCGGACTAGCTCATCCCGTTACCGATCGTGCAGTGCTTCATTTTTCATATGGGCATTTCTTCCAAAATCCTGATTACAATTCCCTCTATTATAATCATACCAAAGACCTGACCCGTTCGCTTCCGCTGCTTGGGAATCCTTCGGTGAAAGCACAGAAGACGACCGCGTATGAAGCCGGCATTAAATACCGGATCACTGATGACCTCTCATTTGAACTCTCGGGATGGTATAAGGACATTACCGATCTTCTCTCAACATTTGAAGTGAAATATCTCTCGCAGGATTATGTCGTGTTCTATAATTCGGATTATGCCGGAGTGAAAGGGATCGATCTGACATTGAACAAACGATATTCACGGTTCCTATCCGGTTCGATCAACTATACGAATATGGTCGCGAAAGGGAATAACTCACAGCCGCGAGGCGGTTACGTGAGCGCGTATACCAAGGAAGAGGTCCCGCACCGAGAATACTATCTCGATTTCGATCAAACGCATACCGTGTCGGTGAATTTGAATGTCACGGTTCCGAAGGAGCAGGGACTCGAAGTGTTCGGCGTCTATCCATTCTCCGATCTCGACCTGAATATCCTCGCACAGGCATCGAGCGGTCTTCCGTACACTCCTTATGTCGATCCGTCCATCCGGATCGATATCAATTCCGCGCGCAAACCGTGGACCTCCACGGTGGATATTCGTGCAGCGAAACGGATCCGATTCTACGAATATTCAGCTTCGGTCTTCATTGAAGTGAAGAACCTTCTCAATACGGAAAATGTCCTGAACGTCTATTCGCGTACAGGAAAGCCGTTCGATACCGGTCTTTCCGGACTTGTCGGATCATCGCCTGATGCGGACCATGATCCATCCAATATCGGACCGCCGAGGATCATCAAAGCAGGATTTCAATTCAGCTGGTAATAGGAAAATGAAAATGAAGAGACCCGCAATTTTACTGCTGTTATTTTTTCTTTTGAGTGTTACTTCCGCAGAAGCACAACCGAAGAACTGTTCATCGTGCCACCGTGATACTCCCATGCCGAAGATGACCGATCGCTTTTTGAAATCACACGGCGTCTCTACCGAACGGGGACTTGGTGTGCAGGATAAAGGACAGCTCTCGAACTACATCGGAAACTACGGTGTCCTCTCCAATTATCAGGAATACTGGAATGATGCATTCCACTGGCCGTCCAATGCCAATACGGAACGACAGTATTCATTCGGACTCGGACTGGTCGTCGGCGTGAAGGGGAATGTCATTACTTCGCTGCTTCGCGGAGTCGGCGATATCCCGGAGTGGTCACCAAAGGCCGGATCACGCGGGAAACTGTTCTCAGGTGATGTAAAAGTATCTTCCGCTGATGAAACGCCGTTCCTTGCCAGCAGTGATAATCCTTTGACATGGCCGAAAGGATATTATGATAAAAACAAGGTTTGGGTCAGTACACCCGGAGTGAATCACTGGCCGGGACACTTCCGGCTGGACATTGATCCCGCATCACCGACATTCGGAAAAGAGGTCCAGGGCGAATTCGTTTCTGACCGTGATATTTACTCTGTATTCGACGATCAAGGAAATTCCAATGCGAAGGGACCGGTCGGTATCGAAGTAGAGCAGACCGCTTACAGCTACGGCAGACCATATGCTGAGGATATTTTATTCTGGGACTTCACGATTCACAACACAAGCGGTAAGCAGCTGGATAGTGTCTATGTGGGGTATTACGGCATCTTCCGTCCGGATTATGACTTCAAGGATAACATCAATTTTGTGAAAGTGAATCCTGCTTCGCCGAACGGCGACATGATCTATATCTATGATATCAATAATACCAATGACGGTGCATGGGCGAATACCGATGGACCGCTGGGAATCGCCGGCATCCATCTTCTTGAAACGCCGAAGAATCTCGGGGTGACTGACTTCCATTATTTTGCGCGGGACTATAAACCGATCGTCGATGAGGAGATTTGGCCTGTCATCACCAGCGATCCGAACGATCAGCATCTTATTGCGCCATCAACGCTCTTTCACGGAAACAACCGCAGGATCGATACAACGAATCCCGACAGTCTAAAAAAATATTTCCCCGAAGGTGCGCCGATCAACTATTTCGTAATGACCGGACCGTTCACACTGCAGCCGGGTGAGACAGTCAAATCGTCGCTCGCTGGTGTAATGGGAAATTCGGGTTCTGTTCCGGGAAATCCAGATACTACCGATCTTATGAACAATGCACGCATTGCTCAGCGGATGTATCAGCGGAAATTTCAGGGATCCGGCGCTCCGAAGACCCCTGTCGTCACGGCGACTCCCGGCAACAAGCGCATCACTGTTACCTGGGATGCGGAAGCGGAAAATTCCGTAGACGTTCTGACCGGGAAGAAGGATTTTGAAGGATATAAGGTCTACCGAAGCGATGATCAGGGACGGTCCTGGGGAGTTCCCGTGACCGATGCAACGGGAAGCGTCATCGGATACAAGCCGTTGAAGATCTATGATAAGATTGACGGGATCAAAGGACAGGATCCGGCATTCAATCAATGGCTCGGCGATGATACCGGTTTGAAACACAGTTTCATCGATTCCACCGTGAGTAACGGTGTTGAATATTGGTACTGCGTTACTTCATATGATAAAGGAAATCAAACAAAGGATAGTCTCGAACAGTCGTATCAATCATCGTTAGGACGGTCGCTGCTTCAGTCGAATACTGTTACTGTCACCGCGGGTGCCCCTGCACGGAATTATCTCTCCCCGGATGTTCCATCACCGGCAGGGAACGGGGTTATTTCACCGAAGGGAGGATTGTCCGACGGAGTTGTGAAGGTCGAGATCATTCAGCCAGAACTCATTACGGGAGATGATTACTTCATTACGTTCGTTGATTCGGCGAAACAGTTCACCGGTTCAACGGTCTCCTATACACTTGGGTTCGATCTGTTCCGTATCTCCAAAAAGACAGGAGATACAACGCGTGTTCTGTATCGACAACTCTTCACGGATGAGAGCGGAGATAATATCCCGATCGTTGACGGATTCCGACTGACAGTGAAGAATTCTCCGGCCGGAGTACGGTCCATCGGCTGGACGAAAGTGAATGCTGAAACTTCAACGTTCGATTGGCGCACGGCTCCGATACCAAAATACAAGAGTTTAGGAAGCCAGATCGTGCAGGAGACCATCTATACGACGGATGATATCCGGATCACTATCGATACAACGGCTGCCGGCGGAACAACGGCTCGTTGGTTCGATTTCTTCACGAATAAAACGATCGATACACTGCGTCATCTTCCGCTGAGGTCCGAACTGATCAACAGTGCGGGAACTCCGGTCGATATCAGCAGTAATACATGGCTGTATGAATTTGCCATCTTCGCTCCGTGGGAGGATTACCGGAAATTTTATTACAGCGAATTGGGATGGGACCTCGTGCCCGGCGGGAAAGGGTACACGAAGGGGAGTTCAGGGTTCTTTGAGAAGTATATCGATGTGCTGACCTTTGAACAATTGAAGATCGATCCGGTCAAGAAAGATACTACATACAATGGTCTTTGGCTTCAAACGAATAATTTCCCCGACGTGTATGTGAATGCGAACGGTGATACGATACGAAAGAAAGCTGTCGCTCCGTCCCACGGTGATCAGTTCACTATCCGGACCTATAAACCATTCCGAAAGGAATTGACTTATTCCTTTACGACCCAGCGTTCAGCGTATGCGGCGAAGAAGAACAGCGATCTCGAAAAGATCCGGACCGTTCCCGATCCGTACATCGTTTCGAATGGATTCGAAACGGATCAATTCGGCAAGAAACTGATGTTCACCAATCTGCCGAATGAATGTTCCATCGCCATTTTCACCGTTTCAGGTGATCACGTTGCGGATCTTTCGCACAATGGCAGCACCGGTTATGAATTCTGGAATATGAGGACGATCAACGGTCAGTATATCGCATACGGATTGTATGTCTATGTCGTCACTGTCCCGACCGGCGAGAAGAAGGTTGGACGATTCCTTGTCATTAAATGATCGTTGAGCAATGAGAATGAAGATGAAAATAATAGTTGTTTTCGCACTAATAATCCTGCAAAATACATCCATTGCCGGTGATTTTTCCAAGGTCGGCACTTCCGCCGCTCAATTCCTGAAGATCGGAGTCGGGGCGCGCAGTTCCGCAATGGGAGATGCCGCAGCAGCCACATCAACGTCGGTCGATGCACTGTATTGGAATCCTGCAGGGCTTTCGCTCATTCAGACAATATCATTGAGCGTCAGCCACAATCAATGGTTCGCTGATATCTCACACAATTATATCGGACTCGCAGTTCCCGTCACGGCGAGTGATGTTCTCGGTATCAGTGTGGTCGGTCTGAGCGCTCCGGAACAGGAAGTGACCACCATCGAACAACCGGAGGGGACTGGAGTCTTTTACCAGGTGAGCGATCTTGCGGTGGGACTCACATACTCGCGGATCCTGACCGATAGATTCTCAGTAGGATTCACCGCGAAGTACATCCAGCAGAATGCATACAACGAATCGGCCAATACATTGGCCATTGATGTTGGAACGAGACTGCAGACCGGATTCCACGGAATGGTGATCGCAATGGCAGTGACGAACTTCGGCGGGAATTTGAAACTGGAAGGTCGTGACCTGATATCGACATCCGATGTAAACAGGAATCTTTCAGGTGATTACAATCCCAGTTCAAATCTTACAACGGAACAATGGTCCCTGCCGCTCAATTTTCGTGTCGGAATTGCGCTGGATGTGGTCGGGAAAGGGGATCCGTTCTTCCTGTCAGATGAACACCGGGTCACACTGGCGATCGATGCGAATCATCCCAACGATAATACGGAACGGGCGAATATCGGACTTGAATATGGATGGAACGAAACGATCTTTTTACGCAGCGGATATAAAGTGAACTACGATGCCGAACGCTGGACGTTCGGTGCCGGAGTGAACGTGAACATCGCTGATGAACATTTTACACTGGACTATGCACTTGTTGATTACAATAATCTCGGGAAAGTGACCCGCTTTTCCGTGGGAATGGACTTCTAAAAAAATGAAAATGCTTACACGCTTTGCCTCGCTGCTGTTCGTATCACTCCTTCTTACATTTTCCATGAACATCTCTGCCGCTGATAAAACACCTGCTGCTTCGTCACTTCCGAAGATCAGTCCGCTGCCGAAAGGTGTATCGGTTCACAGACTTGATAATGGACTGCAGGTTCTTTTGATCGAGAATTCTGCGCTTCCGGTTATCGGCGCCAATGTCATCGTCAAGATCGGTTCTGCGTATGAAACATTCTCCACCAGCGGCTCAAGTCACATGCTGGAGCATCTGCTGTTCAACGGAACGACCACACGCGATCAGAAAAAATTATATGACGATGTTGACAGGATCGGCGGCTACAACAATGCCACAACGGAGGATTTCTTCACCAACTATATGTTCGTGGTGCCGGTAGAGAATACAAGAAAAGGATTGGAGATACAGGCGGATATGCTGTTCAATTCCACTATCCCTGTAGACAAATTCCAAAAAGAGAAGGGAATCGTTCTTGAGGAGATATCGAAGAGCATCGCCGATCCGACCGATCAGCTGGAGCGGAATACCTTGTCGGTGCTCTACCGCGGACATGCACTCTCTATGCCGACACTCGGGACCTATTCCACGATCGAAGCATTGTCACGGGAAGATGTCTATTCATTCTACAAAAATAATTATGTGCCGAACAACATGGTGTTGACGGTGATCGGAAATTTCCAGACCTCGACCATGCTTCCTCTTATTAAAGAGATCTACGGCAAAGCAAAACCCGGTCAGGTGCGCCGCGATGAATATGCGGACTGGAAGACCGGTTTCCAATTGCTTACCGACAATAATTCTGCTGCCGGAACGATCTTCCATCAATTCTACTCGGGGAAAGATGATATCCTGCAGCTCTTTTATCCGCTGCCGGCAGGAAAGTCATCCGAATACTATCATTTGCTGGGTGTCGTTCTTGATAAGAACAAAGATACGCTCAGTTCAGCGTTGAAATCACGTTTCCCGAAGATCAAGGACATCAGTTTTTCGCAGAGACTTTCTCACCTTGGCGACCTTCTTGAAGCAAAGATCACAGTTTCAGCCGGTGCCAATTTCGACAGCATCGCTCAGGCCGTAAACTCAAGATTGGCCGGACTCAAAATCAAACTGCCGACTGAAGTTGTTCTGTCTGAGGCGGTGAAAGAACGAACGGAATTCGGAAAGAATATCGAGAAGCCCCACATGTTCGGTATCTATTATTCCGGCACCATCGTCAGCGGCGGAGTGGAAGAATTGCTGAATTCATTCCTGGGGGATAATTATAATTCCTCTGCTAAGGAACTTGAATCGCTCGTGATCGGTCCGTATAGGACGGGGATCATTCAGCAGTCCGCAGCCGCTCCCGAAAAAGGTCAGGAGGCATCTTCTATCGTTACAAAACGATTTGCTGATGCTGCAACAGGACGCAATATCATTGTTCTTCAGAACACATCCGGGAAATTACTCGCGATCCACTACCTGGTGAAACACAAGGCATTCTTTGAATCCAAATACGGCAAGGATGCAGCGAAGGTCCTGCACAATACTTTGGAGCAGAGACTGACCTCCGATGCGAACAAGAAGATCGCAGGGAAATTCGGATTCTCATTCACGGTGAACGATAATCCGTTCATTCCGATGGACGACATTTATCTGCATCCGGATTTCGGTTATATCCGTGTAGAAGGATTGGCGGACGATGTTCCCGGAGCGATCCGGTTCCTTAATTCGCAGTTGAACGGATTCATCCCGACGGAGGAAGAATACAAGAAAGCCTTGGAGAAATTCAAAAGCATTGGATTCGCACTTGCCGGCGGTGACAAAGGAAAGAAGCTCTTTGAAGAGACATATCGGACGAATATCTACGAACAGAATCCTTACGGACCGACTCAAAAAGAATTGACCTATGCCGATCTCGCTGCATTCTCCAAAGAATATCTCCGTGGCTCCAATACCGTCATTTCTGTGGTCTCACCCGCACAGCCGGATTCCGTCAATGCGGCATTCGAACAATTCGGATTCACAGCATACAGTGAGCCGCCGGTATTTTCTCCCGGCATCCTTCTGCATGACGCTCCAGTGACCATCGAAAAGAAGAACGGCGGCGAACGTTCCTATCTGTTCTGGGGATTCTCCAAAAAGATCGACCCTGCCGATGCTCCGGCACTTCAGGCGTTATCCTTAATCCTGAATGATCAGATCGTCTTCGATATCAGAGAGAAGCAGGGACTCGCGTATAATATCAGCGCCGGTATCGAGGTGAATAACGACAAAGCATTGTTCTATATCAATCAGGGAAGCCGACCGAAGAATGTCGATACACTTGTCGCACAGTATCCGAGATTCTTCAAAAGCACAGTGCTCGATTCACTGACAGCGGAACAGCTTGAGAAGTCGGTCAACCAATATCTCGGACGTATGGTCTTCAGACATCTTTCCAGCATCAATAAAGCATTCTATTTGGGAAGTTCGCTCTATCTGAATAACGATTCAGAGACCGTTCCGAAATTCCTTTCTGCACTGCGGAAAGTGACGCTCGATGATGTGAGAACAGTAGCAAAAAAATATCTCACAGTCTCTAATCCTGTTTCGATCATTGTCCGTTAATCCGTTGGAGTGACCATGTCAGTTTATTCTAGAATATCATTCTTGATCCTCCTCAGCCTTTCCGTTCTGTTTGCGGACGGGAAGGTCCATCATAAAATATCGGTGACCCTTGATCCTGCGAAGCATACGTTGTCCGCTGTCGATCAGATCACTCTTCCTGCAGCGGTACGAAAAGGGGAGATCACTTTCATCCTAAACAGCGCGTTGAAAGTTTCTTCCGGCTCACCGAATTACGTTGTCGCTCTGAAGAAGAAGAATGTGAAAGCAGATGATGTCGGCATCGACCGTGAAGAATATGATTCAACGGTCGGTCTGCAGCAGAACAGCTACAGCATTACATTGAAGAACAAAAAGAACACCGATTCGACCGTTATCCTGAAATTCAGTGGTCCGATCAATTATGTGATCAAGCAGGCCGGGGAAGAATATGCAAGAGGATTCAGTCAGACTCCCGGAATCATCGACGAGAAAGGGATCTATCTCGCCGGTTCCACACAATGGATCCCGTCATTCAATGATGAACTCATTACCTTCGAATTGACGGTGAATCTTCCTGAACAATGGAAGAGCGTCAGCCAGGGAAAGAGGACCGTCAATGAAGTGAAGAACGGAACCCGCGTCTCCGTCTGGAATTCACCCGAACCGATGGAAGAGATCTATCTCATCGCTGCTAAGTTCACCGAATACTCCCGCTCCGCCGGTGCTGTTGATGTGCAGGCATTTCTGAGGACTCCGGACGAAGCGCTGGCGAACAAATATCTTGAAGCGACCGAGCAGTATCTGGAGATGTACCGAAAACTGGTCGGACCGTATCCGTTCACCAAATTCGCCCTCGTGGAGAATTTCTGGGAAACGGGATACGGAATGCCCTCATTCACTCTTCTCGGTGAACAGATCATCCGTTTTCCATTCATTTTGAATTCATCGTATCCGCATGAACTACTCCACAACTATTGGGGGAATAGTGTCTACGTTGATGCAAAGAGCGGTAATTGGTGTGAAGGTCTCACTGCATATCTTGCGGACCATCTTATTGCCGAACAGCGGGGACAGGCGGAGGATTACCGCCGCGCTACGCTGCAGAAATATACGGACTACGTTACTCCGCAGAATGACTTTCCGCTGAATAAATTCCGTTCGCGCTACAGCGGACCGTCCGAAGCGATCGGCTATGGAAAGACCTCGCTCGTCTGGAATATGCTTCGGGACGATGTAGGCGACGAAGCGTTCATCCGCGCGATCCAAAAATTCTATCGCGAAAATAAGTATCGCAATGCATCGTTCAGCGATATCCGCGCCGCATTCGAAGCAACAACGGGCAAGGACCTCAAACCATTCTTCGCACAGTGGGTGGACAGGATCGGAGCACCGGAACTAGAACTCACCAATGTCACGATAAAAAAGGATTCGCTTGGACATCATCTTGCATTCTCATTGAAGCAGGTGCAAAAAGAAGATCCGTTCCAACTGACGGTCCCTGTTGCTGTCACGTTCGAAAAACGTGCTGAGATTAAACGCGTTACACTGAACGGACGCGAACAGAGATATGACTTCATATTCGCCGACGAACCGCGCAAGGTTCAAGCCGATCCGCAATTCTCTATTTTTCGCCGGTTGGACTCGCATGAGATACCGCCGTCATTGACGAAGATCCTCGGTGCACAGGAGATCGTCATTGTTCTGCCGTCGAATGCCTCAGCCGAGCATTTGGAATCCTATAAGGATTTCGCTACACGTTGGTCCGGTGATGCTACAAAGAAGATCTCAACTGTTTGGGATACAACGGTTTCAATGCTCGCAGCGGGAAAAAGTTATTGGATCCTTGGAACCGAGAATCGACTCACATCTGTGATCAACTCCGCTCTGAATGGATATGGTTCTTATATCACGAATGATTCTATACGGTTGGATCAAACAGTGTTCAAGGGAGCAAATCATAGTTTTGTCATCACTGTCCAGCATCCGCAGGATCCGTCGTCGGGCGTAGCATTCATTTCTTCCTTCGGCAAAGATGCAATTCCCGGGCTTGCCAGGAAGGTCCCTCATTACGGTAAATACAGCTACCTTGTGTTCGAAGGGAATGAGCCAGCCAACATTGCTAAAGGCGAGTGGGCATCGGTCGGTTCTCCGCTTGATGTTACACTTCGTGCATCATCGATCGTTCCGCTTGCAAAACGGAAAGCACTCGCTACACTCGACCCGGTATTTTCATCTGAACGTTTGAAAAAGTCGGTCGATTATTTGGCGAGCGAAGAACTTGCGGGGCGTGCACCCGGTTCACCGGGTATAGCGAAAGCTGCCGAATTTATCGTGAAGAATTTCGCCGCAGCAGGACTGCTTCCGGGAGCTGATGACAGTACGTATTTCCAGCGGTGGAGTGAGACAGTCGATTCCGTCGGGACGAAAGCTGAAGTGAAGAATATCATTGGTATCATTCCGGGGACGAACCCTGATCTGAAGGATCAATCGGTCGTCATCACGGCACATTACGATCATCTCGGTCTCGGATGGCCGGGAGTGAACAAAGGAAATGAAGGGAAGATCCATTACGGTGCCGATGATAATGCCAGCGGTGTATCGGTCCTGTTGGAATTGGCGCAGACACTCGGCCGTTCACTCAAACCGCAGCGGACGATCGTCTTTGTTGCGTTGGCATCGGAAGAAACGGGTTTGCTAGGTTCAAAGTACTATGTAAAGAATAACAAACGGTTTCCTGCTAAGAAAGCGATCGGCGTGCTGAATTTCGATGCCGTTGGGCGGCTCGGTTCCAATAAGGTCTCCGTGCTTAGCGCATCGAGTGCGCGGGAGTGGAGATTCATCTTCCTCGGTGCAAGTTATGTAACAGGAGTGGAAAGCGAGATCATCACTCAAGAACTCGATGCCAGCGATCAGCGGAGTTTCATTGAAGCGGGGATTCCCGGAGTGCAATTCTTCTCCGGTGCGAACGGGGATTATCATCGACCGAGTGACACACCCGATAAGATCGATATTGCCGGACTCATGAAGGTTGCGGCTCTGGGACGGGAAGGACTTCTGTATCTTGGCGACAGGATCGAGCCGCTCACATTCCAAGGAAATACTGTTGCAGCGTCCACGCGTCCGCAGGGAACAGGGGAGCGAAAGGTCTCCACCGGAATGATGCCGGATTTTGCCTTCACCGGAGAAGGTGTAAAGATCGCTGATCTTGCTCCGGACTCTCCGGCAGCCAAAGCCGGCGCACAAAAAGGGGATGTGATCATTCAATTTGGGAATGTTGTGGTGAAGGATCTTCGTGCATATTCCGATGCATTGAAAAAACAAAAGCCGGGAGATATTGTTGATATCGTTCTCCAAAGGAATGGAAAAGAAGTGAAAACAAAAATTGAACTCATCGAAAAGTAAATTTGATAAAAGGAATACATCCATTGAAAAATAATCCCATACAGACTCTGTTCTCTCTTTTAATCCTTTTTACTTCTCTGCATGTTTCAGTGAATGCGCAATACAAAGAGAACGGTCCGTTCAAGATCTGGGCTGTACCGAATGTTGAACAAGGAGCGGAATTTTATTTTTCTCCGGATGGAAAAAGTATCATTGGTAATGCCAAGCAGGGCAGTGATTCAATATTCCAGGTCTACACGGTCAGCATCGACGGTTCAGTGATCCGCCGGATCAATGACAAAGGTGAGGATGCATGCTCGTTCTATTTCCCGGATGGTAAAAAACTGATCTTTACTTCAACAAAGGATAATCTTGATTTCCCTCACGGGAATTTCTCCGATCCGAGCAATTACCCGCAGAGCCCTGAACTCTATATCAGCGACCTGGAAGGGAAGAACGTCCGCCGGTTAACGAACAATAAATATTATGATGCTGAGGTCTCTGTCTCACCGGACGGAAAATGGGTCCTGTTCACGCGTCAGATCGACGGACAGTTGGATCTGTGGAAGGTTCGGCCAGATGGAACGAATGAAACACAGCTGACCAAAACGAAGGACATTCAAGAGGGCGGAGCATTCTTTCTGAATGAGCACACGATCATCTTCCGCGCGTGGGATATCAAGGACCAGGGACAAAAAGGGATCCCGATGCAGATCTTCACCATTAAGGATGACGGAACAGACCTGAAGAAGATATCGAATGAACCGGGAACGAACTGGGCTCCGTTCCCGGCCCCTGATGGCGATCATTTCAGTTTTGTGAAAGTTGTGCCGCCGAAGAATTTTGAGATCTTTATCGGCTCGGTCTCTTCACCGGAATTGAAACAGATCACGTTCAGTGATGCATTCGACGGCTATCCTGCAATATCACCGGATGGAAAACTGCTGACATTCTCATCCAATCGTGACGCAAAGCCGGGGGAGAGAAAACTGATGCAGTATCTTGTTGACATTTCATCACTCGGACTCGCAGCGAAGAAGAAATAGATCATATCGAAAATGCGGATGAACAATTTTCGTCCGCAATTTTGCTGCAGCGGTGATGGATGAAGGAGGAGATTGTAGAACTACTTTTTTTGTTCTATGCAAAATGGTAATAAAAAAACAGTGATACTGTTGACAACGAAAAAATAAATGTTATATTACATATAGTTCTTTTTACATACGATAACAAATTCATCAAGAGTGGATGAGGGACTGACCCGAAGACTCCACAGCAACCGGCGATTCACACAGCGTCGTGTCAGGTGCTAAATTCAGAAACTCCTTCGGGAGTGCGAAGATGAACTAAAAGTCTGAACTATTTCAAACCTCTTTTAGTTTACTTCTAAAAGGGGTTTTTTCGTTTTAAATAACCTTGTCAAGGTTATGGAAGATTTATTCAATCCTTGACAAGGTTTACATAATATATGAACATATCCAACTTACATCTTTTCTACGCTTCACGTCCTACGCTGGAACATACCTCGTCGTATTTCGACGGTAATTTTCTCTGTTGTTGCTGACACATATTCCCTCAATCTGGTAATGACACGGTCTCCACAGTGGAGCGGTGTATCTCAACAACGATCTTAATTATGAGGAAAATGCTATGTCAGACAATAACGGAAAGAAACGCTCCTATCGCTTTGAAACATTACAGCTGCATGCCGGTCAGCAGGTAGATCCAACGACAAAATCCCGCGCTGTTCCTATCTATCAGACAACTTCCTATGTGTTCGATAATGCCAATCATGCATCGAATCTGTTCGGACTGAAAGAATTCGGCAATATCTACACCCGTATCATGAATCCGACCACTGCAGTGTTCGAAGAACGTATCGCTGCATTGGAAGGGGGAGTTGCCGCTCTTGCTACTGCTTCAGGACAAGCTGCGCAGTTCCTGGCTATCCAAACGATCGCTCAGGCCGGTGAGAATATCATCTCTACCAGCAATCTTTACGGCGGCACCTACAATCAATTCAAAGTGACATTCCCGCGCCTCGGTATCAATGTAAAATTTGTGGATGGTGATTCGCCGGAGGAATTCCGTAAACTGATCGACGAGAAGACGAGAGCGATCTATCTTGAGACCATCGGAAATCCGCGCCTCAACATTCCGGATTTCGAAGCGATCGCTAAGGTTGCTCATGACAACGGGATCCCTCTGATCGTGGACAATACATTCGGAGCCGGCGGTTATCTAGCCCGTCCCATCGACCATGGTGCTGATATCGTGACGCATTCCGCGACGAAATGGATCGGCGGACATGGCACTTCCATCGGCGGTGTTATCGTCGATTCGGGAAAATTCAATTGGGGGAACGGAAAATTCCCGATCTTTACGGAACCGAGTCCGGGATATCATGGACTGAAATTCTGGGATGTGTTCGGAACTCCTGGTCCGTTCGGCAATATCGCATTTGCTATCCGTGCGCGCGTAGAAGGACTGCGCGACCTTGGCGCTGCGATCAGTCCGTTCAATTCGTTCCTCCTGCTGCAGGGACTCGAAACGCTATCCTTGAGAGTCGAACGTCATAACGAGAACGCTTTGAAACTCGCCCAGTGGCTTGAGAAACATCCGTTAGTAGAATGGGTATCCTATCCCGGTCTGCCGAATCATCCGCATCACGCACTGGCAAAGAAATATCTGAGGAACGGGCTGTTCGGTTCCGTGCTTGTATTCGGGATCAAAGGCGGAGCAGAGGCGGGGAAGAAATTCATCAATAATGTGACACTGGCTAGTCTGCTTGCGAATGTCGGCGATGCGAAGACCCTGGTGATCCATCCAGCATCAACCACGCATGAACAGTTGAATCAGGAAGAGCAGTTGCTCTCCGGTGTTACGCCGGACCTCATTCGTGTTTCCGTCGGTATCGAGCATATCGAGGATATCATCGAGGATTTCGACGAAGCACTTCGTGCAGTGAAGAATGCAGAAACAGTAACAGTGTAAATAAAATCACCTTCCAGGTCTCAAAGACCTGGAAGGTGTTATTAAAAATGGGAATAAATAATCAACATATCATTACAACGCAGTTCGCACACTTCTTCGATGCATCGCATCCCTTGACGTTGGACTGCGGCCAACAGCTGTCTTCTGTTACTGTTGCATATGAAACGTACGGCACATTGAACGCAAACGGAGATAATGCCGTTCTGGTCTGTCATGCACTGACCGGAAGCGCTCATGCTGCCGGGTATTCATCGGAAGATCCGAAGTCCATCGGATGGTGGGATTCATTCATCGGCGACGGTAAACCGCTCGACACGAAGAAGTATTTTGTGATCAGCTCCAATTTTCTCGGCGGCTGCTATGGAACCACCGGATCGAATTCGATCGATCCGGCAACGGGCAAGCGATATGGACTGACCTTTCCGCAAATGACCGTCCGTGATATGGTGCGTGTTCAAAAGGAACTGGTGAAGGCGCTGGGAGTATCGAAACTGTTTTCTGTCATTGGCGGTTCACTCGGCGGTATGCAGGTGCTGGAGTGGGCTGTGATGTATCCTGAACTTGTCCGCTCAATCATTCCCATCGCAACATCCGCTCAGCATTCCCCATGGGCAATAGGATTGAACGATCTTTCCCGTCAGGCGATCATGAATGATCCCCATTGGCGCGATGGTGATTATTATGACTTTGGACAGCCGGAAAAAGGATTCTCCCTTGCACGGCAGATCGCGATGATGTCTTACAGAAGTGAAAAAGAATTTTCACAGAGATTCGGACGCGGTCGGCTTCAGGAAAAAGAACTTCCCGAATTCAATTTTGATGAGAAAAATATTTTCCAAATTGAAAGCTATCTCCGCTATCAAGGTGTTAAACTTGTCGGACGGTTCGATGCGAACACCTATATTTATATCACTCGGACAATGGATCTGCATGATATCACAGTCGGCCGCGGCTCTCTCGATGCAGCCCTTGGATCGATCGCTGTTCCTGCACTCTGTATAGGCATAGATTCGGATATACTTTATCCGGCATCCGAACAGAAAGAAATCGCAAGACGCATCCCGAATTCAACTTATCATGAGATCATTTCTCCATACGGCCATGACGCATTCCTTATTGAATTCAGTCAAATGGCGAAATTTGTTGAGGATTTCTTAAATATCCTGCACCGATAAATTCGTTGAAATTACCTCTTGATTTCAATTCGCAGTCGACTTAAATTTGCCAAAAGAAACCGCTTCCATGATTATCAATAGGTGATCCATGAAAACAACTATTTTATTCCTGACTATTTTTTTTATCCCCACATTTGTCTTTTCGCAGATCTATGGACCCGAAGGGTTAAATATGCCTGGAACATGGAATGGATTTTCAAATCCTCCATCTGTCCTGGCACTTGCCGGTGCAGCACAAACATCCGGGGGGAAAGTTATCCTAAATTCTAATTTGGGTGTCGCACGTTATCAAACATTGATCAATGTCCAATCCTCAAGCGGCGATATTGTCGGCGGGACCTATACCTGGTTATTTACCAGCGGACCAAGCGGAGGTTATTTTAATAATAAATGGGCCGGTGTCAATGTTGTCCTGAACACTATTCAGACGTATTCACATAATTCTGGTGCCGACAATTCCATAACAGTGACAAACGGAAGATACTACAGCGTCAATTACAAGAATACGGGATATTCCAGTACTGATGCTATTTTCATGGAAACATCGGCTGAACCTGTCACAATATCGACTGTTTCAAATAATTTCCCTTCACGCGGCTCCGGCAATGACGGAACCGTAACCATTACAACCAGCGCAGAAAAATCTCCGGAAGAGAAGATCTTTGTCCGCTACACCACTGACGGCTGGGCAACATCAACATTCGTTGAAGCGACCGGAAGCGGTACGACATATACCGCTACCATTCCGGATGCTGCAATAACCGGGTATAACGGAAATGATGAGTATTATGCTTTGACCACTACGGTAGCATCTCCGACGCATGCGACAGCGGATATGATTACGATGAAATACAATAATAACAGCGGTGCAAATTATCCGCTGCCTGTTGAGTTAACAGGATTGACCGGATCAGCCGTTAACGGGAAAGTTCAATTGCGCTGGTCTACACTGACTGAGACTAACAATTCTGGATTCGAAGTGCAACGGTTAGTTAAAAATGAGTGGAAACCTTTGGGAACTATTCAAGGTCATGGGACATCAAATACTGCTCATGAGTATTCTTATACTGATCAACCGAGCACCTCCGGGACGTATTCCTACCGACTTAAGCAGATCGATCGCGACGGAAAGTATTCATTCAGCGATCAGATTGAGGTCTTTGTCGGTATAACTGAAACGGACTTTGTCCTTTCCCAAAATTTCCCCAATCCATTCAATCCGACCACAAATATCTCATTCGCTGTCAAGGAACGTCAGTTCGTGAGTTTGAAGGTCTATAACTTGGTCGGGCAAGAGGTCACTACATTGGTGAACAGCATTGTTGAACCAAATACGCTTCAAACGGTCGAATTCAACGGAAAAGATCTTTCCAGCGGTATCTATTTCTATGCTCTCACTACGAAGGACCGGCATGAGGTCCGCAAGCTGATGTTGATGAAATAGTCTCTGATTGCGTTATTGACTCTGATCCCGCCCTGACTGCTCAGGACGGGATTTTTTTTGTCCTTTATTTTGCGTATTTTGATGGAAAGAGAAAGCAAAAATGTCAAAACCTATCGTTGCAATCGTTGGGCGCCCCAACGTCGGAAAATCCACATTCTTTAACCGTCTGATCGGTATGCAGACCGCCATCGTTGATGATGCGCCCGGCATAACTCGTGACCGCCATTATGCTGAAGCAGAATGGATCGGCCGACCCTTCACCATTATCGACACCGGCGGTTTCGTACCGGATTCGGATGAGATATTCGAGAAGGCGATCCGAGAACAGACCCAGATCGCCATCGAGGAAGCTGATAAACTGATCTTTTTGGTGGACGGCAAAGAAGGATTGAATCACATCGATAAGGAACTTGCGAACATCCTTCGCAAAGTGAACAAAAATGTCATCCTTGTCGTTAATAAAGTGGACTCCGGAAAAGAAGAGATCAACTCGGCACAGTTCCATTCGCTGGGACTCGGTGAGCCGTACACCATCAGTGCACTTGGCGGACGTAAGATCGGTGATTTTCTTGATGTCCTCACCAGCGGGTTCACGGTCAATACCGACGATCTGAAGGAAGATTCACAGATGCGTATTGCCATCATCGGGAAACCGAATGTCGGCAAATCTTCCATGGTGAATGCGCTCATTGGAAAAGAGCGTTCCATCGTTACACCGATCGCCGGCACCACGCGCGATTCCATCGACTCCATCTATGTGCATGAAGGGGAAGAGATCCTGCTCGTCGATACGGCAGGACTCATGCGGAAGAGTAAGATCAGACAGAACGTCGATTTCTATTCGACACTCCGCACACTGAAAGCGATCGACCGCTGCAATCTTGCCATTATCCTTTTCGATGCGAGTATCCCGTTGGAGAAACAGGATTTCAGGATCGTCCAGACAGCTGTGGAAAAAAATATCGGTGTCGTTCTCGGCATCAATAAATGGGATGCCGTGGAAGGAAAGGATACGAATTCCACCATCCGTTTCGAAGAATCGCTCCGCGAAAAACTGCGTCAGTATGATTATATCCCTGTCGTCTTCGTTTCGGCAAAGACGAAACAACGTCTCCCAAAGCTGATCGAACTTGCGAAGACGGTCCATACGAACCGTGCAATGCGCATTCCGACCAGTTCACTGAACGATATTCTGCTGGCGGAGATAAAGCGTTACCCCCCGTCCAACAAAACCGGACGGGACATCAAATTGAATTATGTCACACAGGTGAAGACGTCGCCGCCGGTCTTTGCATTCTTTGCGAATGAGCCGGAACTGGTATCGGAATCGTATAAAGGATTCCTGCGGAACAAGATCCGCGACCATTTCGGTTTTGTCGGTGTTCCGTTGACGCTTGTCTTCAAGAAAAAACGAAAATAACTAAACTTTCGGAGTTATCATGAGCACGCTCACCGTCATCGACCATCCTTTGATCCAACGCGATGTCGCGATCCTTCGCGATGTGAATACACCCAATCATCAGTTCCGAACCGTGCTCAACCGCATCGCGGGAATGATGGCCTTCGAAGTGACCAATAATTTTGCGGTAGAAGAATTCTCTCTCGAAACACCGTTGGAAAAAACGACCGGCGTCCGTTTGAAGGACCACATCGTCATCGTACCGATCCTGCGTGCCGGATTAGGAATGGTGGAAGGATTCATGAATGTCCTGCCTGAAGCAAAGGTCGGTCATGTCGGTCTCTACCGTGACGAAGAGACACTCGAACCCGTCGACTATTATTCGAAATTCCCGAAAACTCTATCGAAAAGTCTTGTGCTGCTCATCGATCCGATGCTGGCAACAGGCGGCAGTGCAAAAGCTGCACTTACATTTTTGAAGAACAAAGGGGCGAACAATATCCGCCTTGTGTGTTTGGTTGCTTCGCCTGCCGGAGTGAAGATCGTTCAGAAGAATCATCCCGATGTCGATATCTTCTGCGCTGTGGTAGACAGAGGTCTTAACAACAACGGATACATCCTTCCCGGTCTCGGTGATGCAGGGGACAGAGTATTTGGGACGGAGTGACATTGGTGAAATATTTTGTTCTTCTCTTCATAACGTTCTGCGTTACTGCTCCGTCGTATCTTCCTGCACAGATCTTTGAGGATCCCCGTCAGCATTCGCTGATTCTCCGGGGGATCGACCGTACACTGCAACAGGAATACGATTCCGCTGAAACGGTCTTCAAGCAGTTCATCAAAGAAAATCCCTCTCATCCTGCAGGCTATCTGTATCTCGCCGGTATGCTCCAGGCAAAGAACACCGATTACGGGGATTGGTTCAACGAAAAGCGGTATGATTCGCTCCTGAATGTCGTCCGCGATCTTTCCCAGCCATTTATCAAAAATACCTCAACGGCAGCCGCCGGTTATTATTATCAAGGAAGTTCCGAAGCGTTCCGGTCCTATACGAAATCGGAGAATGGGAATCTGGCTTCCGGAATATATTATGGATTGTCCGCCGGTAGTTCGCTTGAACGGTGCCTTGAGCTTGATTCCAACTATACGGAAGCAAAGGATATCCTCGGTTCATTCTATTTTTGGAGAAGCAAACTGGCATGGATCCCGTTCGTCTCCGACCGGAGCGAAGAGGGGATTTCGATGATCAAGCAGTCTTTTTCCCATCCCTACGAAAAACATCTTGCATCACACAATTTGATGGTTATCTTAACAGAACAGAAACGGTATGCCGAAGCCGAGCGTTACGGTATGCTGATGCTGAAAGAATATCCGGACAATAGGTTATTTCTCTGGAATCTGATGACGGTCTATGAAAAGTGGGACCGTAAGAAAGAGATGATCGAGATTGTCCGTCGGCTGCTGCAGAGCACACTGAATGCAAAAGTGACCAACCGATACACGGAGGCGGTCTGCAGACTGAAACTTGCTCAAAATGCTCTTGCGCTAAATGACCGCGAATCGGCAAAAAAGGAATTGAACAGCATTCTTGTGCTGGAGCGCTTTGCCGGCAGGACCAAAGGCGATCTGAAAAAGAAACTATCACAGGCAGAAGATCTGTTAGAGACTATCCAATAATTATGCTCTTAGCGAAACATAAAAAGAAACTGGACGATCTGCTGGCGGTCTGTCATAAGAACCTTCACAAGGTGAATGACGATCTGATCACCCGCGCTTTCGAAATGAGTGTTGAAGCGCATAAGCACGATATCCGCAGTTCCGGTGAACCGTATTTCGGTCACCCGTTTGAAGTGGCGATGGTCGTTGCGAAAGAGATCGCGCTTGATGATATCTCCGTCGCGTCCGCATTACTCCACGATGTGGTCGAGGATACCGATATCGATATCGATGTTATCCGCAAAGAATTCGGTGATACCATCGCGGAGATCGTGGATGGTGCAACGAAGATCAGTAATATCTTCGACAGTCACGAGATCACACAGGCGGAGAATTACCGTAAATTGCTCCTCTCCATGGTCAATGACATCCGCGTAATGATCATCAAGTTCGCCGACCGTCTGCACAATATGCGCACACTCGAATATCTTCCACCCGAGAAGCAGCAGCGCATAGCAAAAGAGACCCTCGATATCTACGCTCCGTTCGCTCACCGGTTCGGTCTTGCAAAGATCAAGTGGGAACTGGAAGATCTTGCTTTCAAACATATTCATCGGAAAGAATACGAAGAGATCGCGCATGGTTTGAACTCCAAACGGCGCGAACGGGAACACTATATCCGTAAGTTCATCGTTCCTGTCGAGACCCGTTTGCGTCAAAGCAATCTGAAATTCGAGATTGAAGGTCGTCCGAAGCATCTCTACAGCATCCATAACAAGATGCTGAAACGGAGTAAGCCGCTTGAAGAGATCTATGATATGTTCGCCGTCCGCATCATTTTGCTGACTCCGGACAATAACGAATGCTTTACGGTGTACGGGATCATTTCCGAGATCTATAAACCGATCCCGGAACGGTTCAAGAATTATATCTCCATTCCGAAGAAGAACGGTTATCAGTCGCTGCACACGACCGTGGTCGGACCGGAAGGAAAGATGGTGGAAGTGCAGATCCGTACCAGACAGATGCACGAGATCGCAGAACGCGGAGTAGCGGCCCACTGGTATTATAAGGAGAACGGCTCCCAAGCTCCGCTCGACAAGGAACTGGAGAATTGGATCAACTGGGTCCGCGAGATGTTCGATCAGAAACAGGCTGACGAAAATGTTTCGCCCAAAGAACTGATCGAAAGTTTCAAACTGAATTTGTATCAGGACGAGATCTATGTCTTCACGCCGAAAGGTGATCTGAAGATACTTCCGAAGGGTGCTACAGCCATCGATTTCGCATTTGAGATCCACTCAGATGTCGGATTCCACACCATCGGTGCAAAGATGAACGGACGCATCGTTCCGCTCAATACGATCCTTCGCAGCGGCGATCAGGTCGAGGTCATCACTTCAAAGAAGCAGACACCGAATACGGATTGGGAAAAATTTGCGATCACGCACAAGGCGAAATCGCATATCCGCCGCTATTTCAAAGAAGAGGAACGGAAACTGATCGACGAAGGGAAAGAGATCTGGGAGAAGAAAGCAAAGAAAGCCAAACTTCATATCAATGATGATGATCTGAACAAATTCGTCCACACGAAGAAATTCGACAATCTTCAACTGTTCTATCTTGCCATCCGAAATGAAGTGATCGATACGGATGTTGTGATCAGCGAATTGACAGACTCGAAGCAGAAAGTCGACGGCGATGTGAAGCAGGAAGATACATCGTCGATGTTCAACAAATTTGTCGATACCGCACGGAATCTCACCACAGGAATTTCCATCTTCGGCACCAAAGGCGACATGTTATACACATATGCCAAGTGCTGTAATCCGATACCGGGTGATGATATCGTCGGATATGTGACGACGGGTGAAGGGATCAAGATCCACAGAAAAAGCTGCAGGAATGTCCAATCCATGCTGCACAACGGCGAACAGCGGATCGTCCGTGTCTCGTGGCCTGAATCGGGTGCAGGCGAGTTTATCGCAGGAATAAGGATATCGGGAAATGACAGAAGCGGAATGCTGAATGATGTGACGAATGCCATTTCCAATTTCGACAGCACAAATATACGCGGTGTGACCATCAATACGAAGGATTCGTTGTTTGACGGTCAATTCATTCTTTATGTAAGGGATATTGCGCATTTGAATGGTATCATTGAACGGCTGCGAAGGATCAAAGGTATAACGAAAGTTGAGCGGTACGATGAGTAATGAATACGGGAGGTATCTCGGTATAGATTACGGCTCAGTTCGTATCGGTCTCTCCGTGAGCGATCCGCTGAAGATCATTGCTCAAGGATTCAAGACGATCCAAAATAACGAGAGGTCTATCGATGAGATCGTTGCCGTGATCGCGGAGCAGGATATTGAACGGATCATTCTGGGGAATCCGTTGAACCTGAAAGGGGAAATGAGCACGAAAGCGGAAGAGGTCCGTGAGTTCGCCAAGAAGCTGCAGGAACGGACCGGAAAAGAGATCATTATGCTGGATGAACGGTTCACTTCAGTGATGGCGCAGCGATCCATCATCAGTATGGGAACAAAGAAGTCACAGCGTCAGAACAATAAAGGCAAAGTGGACGAAGTAGCGGCCGCGATCCTGTTGCAAGGATATTTGGACACACAACGGCGATAACGTGAATTTGAACAGCATTAAAATATCACTCCTTCAGTATAAAGGGCCGGCACTGATCTGGATGAAGGCGAATAAACTCCGTTCTGTGATCGGCGGTATCCTCATTTTGTTATTCATTCAATATTTGGCGCTTCCCAATAATAGTCTTCAATCGCTTCGCAAGAACAATCCCGGCAGAACGGCGATGATGGACCAGCGTGTGGATGAAGCATCTTCCGCCGGCAAACAATTCTCCATTCAGCAGACATGGGTGCCGATGTCGCGTATCTCACGCAATCTGGTCAACGCCGTTATCGTTTCGGAAGACGGAATGTTCTACGAGCACGAAGGTGTCGATTGGTATGAAGTTGGTGAATCCATCGAAAAGAATTTTGAAAAAGGAAAAGCAGCCCGCGGCGGGAGTACCATCAGTCAGCAATTGTCGAAGAATTTATATCTCTCAACCTCGAAGGACCCGGTCCGTAAATTGAAAGAACTGGTCATTACGCTCCGTATGGAACGGATGCTCTCCAAACGCAGGATCCTGGAGATCTATCTGAATGTTATAGAGTGGGGAGACGGCGTGTTCGGTGCAGAAGCGGCAGCACGAAAGTTCTTCGGCAAATCTGCTTCGCAATTATCCCGTGAAGAGGCAGCGCAAATGGCGGCGGTCATACCGAGTCCGCGAAAGCATCAGCCGAATATCATGTCCAGATATGTTGCACGCCGTTCATCGATCATCCTCAGCAGAATGTCCGCCCGCGGAATGTAATTCACTCTTCAAATCTCGATCAATGAATATCCACGATGTAAAACGCCTTATTGAAGACGGCGAGGGCTTTGAACTTGAGTTCAAACGCAAGGTCTCCTCGCCGCAGAAGATCGCCAAGACGATCTCATCCTTGGCCAATACCAAAGGAGGGATCATTCTGTTCGGTGTGGATGATGACGGTTCTATTGTCGGGATCGAAAGTGAAAAATCAGAGCTCGATCTTATTGAACAATCTGCTCGGTTCCTTTGTGAGCCGTCGGTGGAGATGGATATCAAGATCGTCCCGTATAATCGTCGTGATGTGATCGCCATTTTCGTAGAAGAGAGCAGTGATAAACCGCATTATGTGACGGACGATGACGGCGAATCAAAAGTATTCATCCGCGTGAACGACAATACGGTGATCGCGAGCAAGGAAGTGGTGAAGGTGCTGAGGGATGAGCGTCCGGAGAAACCGCCGCTGATGCTGACGATCGGGGAGAACGAGAAGCGGCTCTTCGCCTATCTCGATGACAATCCGCGCATTACCGTGAGCGAATATTCCGATCTCATTAATGTTTCGATTAGACGAGCATCCCGAATCCTGACAACACTCGTCCGTGCCGGTGTCATTCGCATTCACACGTTGGAGAAGACCGATTACTTCACACTTGCTTCCGATGATGAAGTATCCGCAGACAATCGTACAGCACGATCCCGTACGCCACAGCGACGTTAAGTGACTGCTTGTGTCCGTACATCGGGATCTCAATTCCCATATCCGCTTGGTCAATGATCTCCTTTGATACACCGGTGATCTCGTTCCCGAAGACAAGACATAACGGAAAATCCTCTTTCGACAGATCATAATACGGCACACTCTTCGTCGTCAGTTCCAGCACACAAATTTTGATCTTTTGTTCCTTCAATTGCTCAACAGCAGTGAGCGGATCCTTATGATACTCCCACGGTACGGTCAGCGTTGAACCAAGCGCCGTCTTATCGATCTCTTTACGGGGAGGTGCGGGGGTGAATCCGGTCAAGAACAGCTTGTTCAATAATGCACCGTCTGAACTCCGGAAGATCGAGCCGACGTTATACAGACTTCGGATGTTATCCGCCATTGCATAGATTGGATTGCGTTCCACCGTCGGGAAATCTTCCATTTTCTTACGGTTTTTTGATATTTCGTCGTGTGTCAGCTTCAGCATAGGGCGGAGAAAATTTTTGGAGGAGAATTCAATTTTGAGTATATTATAGTCCAATTTAAGCGAAAAAAAACGAGTTTTGAAGAAAATTATTATTGCCATCGATGGTCCGGCTGCATCCGGAAAGAGCACTACTGCAAAACAAGTTGCGTCGCAGCTGGGATATCTGCACATCGACACCGGTGCAATGTACCGGGCGATGGCTTTAAAAGTTCTTCGGAGTAAGGTCGATCCGAATGATTCAGCACGGGTCGCAGAATTATCTGCAACGACCACAGTACGGTTGGCGTTGCGCGACGGAAAAGTTCGGATCGTGCTGGACGGTGAAGAGGTGAGCGGTGAGATCAGACTTCCCGAAGTGACAAATATGGTGAGTCCTGTCAGCACGGTCTCTGATGTTCGCAGGTTGATGGTGAAAGAACAGCGTGCGATGGGAACCGAAGGAGGAATTGTGCTTGAAGGGAGAGATATCGGGACTGTAGTATTCCCGAATGCGGATTTGAAGATCTTCATGCTGGCCGACGCGCGTGAACGCGCGGTCCGCCGAAGAAAAGAATTGGAAACAAAAGGTGTTACGATCTCCGTTGAAGAATTGGAGAAAGAGATACTGGAAAGGGACCGTATCGATTCGGGGCGTGCAGTGAGTCCGTTGACGAAAGCACATGATGCTATCGAATTGGATACGACACATCTTTCCATCGAAGAACAAGTGAAATTCATCGTTGAGAAGGCGAATAAAATAATTAAAGGAACCTTGACAACGTTATAACGTTGTCAAGGTTAGAAATACGATGAAAGTGACCGTTGATAATAATTCGGGATTCTGCTGGGGCGTTGTCCGCACCGTGGATATCGCTGAACAGGAACTGGGTGAAAAAGGGAAACTGTATTCCCTCGGCGAGATCATCCATAATCCTGTTGAGATCGACCGTCTTGAAGCAAAAGGACTACAGACCATCCGTCATGAGGATCTTCCGAATCTGAAGGATGCGAAAGTGCTCATCCGTGCACACGGTGAACCGCCCGAGACATTCCGGAAGATGAAAGAATGGGGCATTGATGTGATCGATGCGACCTGTCCCGTAGTGACGAAAGTCCAAGAGCGCATCAGGAAGTTTTACGATAAGCAGTATCAGGTGGTGATCTTCGGGAAGAAGGACCATGCTGAAGTGATCGGTCTCGTCGGCCATACCAACGGAACAGCGATCGTCATCAAGTCGGTAGCGGAGATCGACAAACTCGATTTCACGAAGAAGACGGTCCTCTTTTCTCAGACAACGATGGATAAAGAGACGTTCTATGCGATCCGCGATGCGATCAAAGGACGGATCAAAGCAGAATTTGAAGTAGGAACATTTGAAGAGATGGCGATCGACTTCCACGCTAAGGATACGATCTGCGGGCAGGTATCAGGACGGGACAAGAAATTGCGGGAATTCTCTAAGAGTAACGACGTGATGATCTTTGTTGCGGGGAAGATGAGCTCGAATGGGAAAGTGTTGTATGAGATCGCAAAGTCAGAGAACCCCAGGACGTATTTTGTCGAGAGCGAATCCGAGTTGAAGAAGGAATGGTTCATCAACACTCAGTCCGTCGGTATCAGCGGGGCAACATCCACACCGCACTGGCTGATGGAACGGGTGAAGAAAGAGATCGAAGAGAAATATTCATAAGAATTGAACCGCAAAGACACGAAGACGCAGAGAGAGATAAAATGTAATTTGTGGGATTTCGTGTTTTAGTGCCTTTGTGGCGAAAGAGTTTAAGAATTTGTTTTTGTAACAGGTCATCCACAACACACTAAATCAATCACTAATCAGTAAGTGATCGTTATTGTGCGAGGAACCGGAATCTGATGACCGGCCGGTGAATTGCAGGATAATGGTCTGGTTCCCGTGTTGCAGCATGCTGCAGGACAGGGAACATGGAGACACGTAATGTCAGAAAAAGAGATAGACGTACTCGTCGACGAGAAACCGTATTCGCCCGATGAGATGAAACAGATGATGGAGATGTACGAAGCAACGCTGGGGAAGATCACCCAGGGTGAGATCGTCAAAGGAAAGATCGCCTTCATCGGACACAATGATGTCGTGTTGGACATCGGTTTCAAATCCGAAGGCACTGTGCCGATCGGTGAATTCCCGAACATCAAAGATCTGAAGATCGGCGATGAAGTGGAAGTGTTCCTCGAGAGCATCGAGGATAAGGACGGACAGATGGTTCTCTCCCGCAAACGTGCTGATTTCATGCGCGTATGGGAAAAGGTCACCCGTTCCTACACCAGCGGTGAAGTTGTTCAGGGTAAGATCATCCGCCGTATCAAAGGCGGTCTTGTTGTGGACGTGATGGGAATCGACGCATTCCTTCCCGGTTCACAGATCGACGTGCGTCCCGTACGTGATTTTGATGCATTGCTCGGCCGCGATATGGATTTCCGCGTGGTGAAAGTGAACCATCCGTCGGAGAACATCGTCGTCAGCCATAAGATCCTTGTTGAAGAAGAATTAGCAGACCAGCGTAAAGCGATCCTCTCCGGTCTTGAAAAAGGCCAGATCCTCGAAGGTATCGTGAAAGCCATCTCCGACTTCGGTGTGTTCATCGATCTCGGCGGCGTCGACGGTCTTGTGCATATCACCGACCTCTCATGGGGCCGTATCAACCACCCGTCCGAAGTTGTGAAACTCGACCAGACCGTGAACGTTGTTGTTCTTGATTTCGATCAGGAAAAGAAACGTATCTCGCTCGGTATGAAACAGCTCCAGGCGCATCCGTGGGAAAAGATCGACGAACGGTATCCGATCGGAAAGAAAGTCAGCGGAAAAGTTGTCTCGCTCACCGATTACGGCGCGTTCATCGAGATCGAAAAAGGTATCGAAGGATTGATCCACATTTCCGAAATGAGCTGGACCCAGCATGTGAAGCATCCTTCACAGATGGTCTCCATGGGCCAGGTGATCGAAGCCGTGATCCTGTCACTCGATGCAGCCGGAAAGAAGATCTCTCTTGGAATGAAGCAGCTTGAACCCGATCCGTGGTCATCACTCATGGTGAAGTATCCGATCGGTTCGCGTCATGCAGGAACGGTCCGTAACCTGACCAACTTCGGCGTCTTCGTCGAACTGGAACAGGGTATCGACGGTCTGATCCACATCTCTGATCTCTCCTGGACAAAGAAGATCCGCCACCCCGGGGAAATCGTGAAGAAAGGCGATTCGATCGACGTCATCATCCTTGGTGTTGATGTTGACCAGCGCCGTATCTCGCTCGGACACAAACAGCTGAATGACAATCCGTGGGATACATTCGGCGGTCAGTACAAAGTGAACACCGAAGTCGAAGGGAAAGTGGTCCGCATCATTGAAAAAGGTGTGATCGTTGAACTTCCGCTCGGCGTTGACGGATTCGTTCCGCTCTCGCAGTTGTCACAGACACCGATCAAGAACCTTGCAGAAGCGTTCCAGGTCGGAGACAAACTGCCGATGTGCGTCATTGAATTCGACGGCGAAAGCAAGAAGATCGTTCTCTCTGTGGTTGAATTCCTCCGCGGAAAAGAACAGAAGATCATCGATGAATATGTTGCAAAACATAAACTTCCCCCCATCACGCTGAAGGATGCCATGCCGGTCGAGCTGACACCCGAAGAGAAACGTGCTGCGGATGAAGAAGCATCGTTGAAGTAATATCATGTTCCATCGAGTGCCGCTCGCTTTACTGTGAGCGGCACTTCTATTTAAATCCATGAAAGCATCTTTCTACACATTGGGCTGCAAACTGAACTACGCAGAGACCGCGTCGCTTGAATGTCAATTCAAGGAGCGCGGGTATGATATTGTACCGTTCTCGGAACAGTCCGATGTCTGCGTGATCAATACATGTTCGGTGACGGAACGGGCGGACAGGGAAGCGCGTCAGATCGTCCGCCGGGCGATGAGGACCTCGCCGAACGCCTTTGTGGCGGTGGTAGGATGCTATGCTCAGCTCGATCCGGAAGTGATCGCCTCCATCGACGGTGTGGATATGGTGCTTGGCGCGAGCGAGAAGTTCCGTATGTTCGATTTCGCGGATTCCTTTACAAAATTTGCCGCTCCCAAAGTATTCGTTTCGCCGATCTCTTCCGTGAGTGATTTCGGTCCCGCTTATTCAGGCGGAGTAGATGACCGGACGAGAGCATTCTTAAAAGTGCAGGACGGATGTGATTTCACCTGTGCATTCTGCACGATCCCGCTTGCACGAGGAGAGAGCCGCAGTCAATCTGTGGATGCATGCGTGGCGCAGGCCCGTCAATTGGCAGCGATGGGATACAAAGAGGTCATTCTGACCGGCGTGAACGTGGGGGATTTCGGTAAAAAGGACGGAACTTCGCTGTTGTCCTTGTTGAAAGAGCTGGATACAGTGGACGGTATCGAACGGATCCGCATCAGTTCCATTGAACCGAATCTGCTCAATGAGCCGCTGGTCGATCACTGGCTGTCCTCGAAAAAGATCTGTGATCATTTCCATATTCCGCTGCAGAGCGGGACGGATGAGATCCTCCGCAAGATGCGGAGACGGTATACTTCTGAAGATTACCGCGAACTGATCACAATGATACGTTCCAAATCGCCGGATGCAGGGATCGGCGTGGATGTGATCGTCGGATTTCCCGGTGAGACAGAATCACTGTTCGAGCAGAATTTCAATTTCATCCATGAACTGCCGATCAGTTATCTGCACGTGTTCACTTATTCCGAACGGCCGAATACGCCCTCCATCGATTTTCCGGGACGGGTGGAACCGAGGGTCAGATATTCGCACAGTGATAAACTGCGGGTGCTCGGTCAGATGAAGAAATCGGCCTTCTATCAATCCCAGAAGGGGAGTGTTCGTCCGGTGCTGATCGAAGGGACGATCGAAGAGAATATGCTCTCAGGATATACCGATAATTATGTCCGTGTAAGAGTGCCGTATCATCCGTCGCTGGAGAATTCCATCGCGATGGTGAGGATCGGTGACTTTACCGGAGAGCAGTGCGTCGGGGAGATCATTAGTGTGGAATCACATCAGTCGGTCATCAATCCGATGCTGCCGATCATCAATTCTGCCGTACGATAAGGGGATCATTATCACTCATTGCTACTTCTTAACACAATCAATATGATGAATAATCCAGACATATCGTTAAGGAGCGTACTATGAGAATACGAAGCAATATCGCAGCATTACTATTATGTGTTGTTTCAGCATCCGTTTTCGGTCAGGATCAGATGTTCCGGCTTCGCTCGGAGTTGACAGCAAGCGTTCAGCCGCTGCAGCAAGCACAGGAAGTTGTCCATACGGAGAAGAAATCGGGAACTACGGCCGTCCTGTATTCATTGTTGCTCCCGGGAATGGGGGAGCTTTATGCAGATGGTTTTGACAATGGAAGGTATTCCTTGATCGCTGAAGGGGGATTGTGGCTGTCGTATTTCGCTTTCCAGCAATATGGCAGTTGGATCCAAACTGATGCTCGGAACTTTGCATCTGCGCACGCGGGAGCCCAGATCAGCGGCAAGGATGACCAATACTTTGTGAATCTGGGCAATTTTATCAATGCGTACGAATACAACGATAAGAAACTGCGGGACCGTGATATTGACCGGGTCTATAATGTTGATGCCGGATTTAACTGGCAGTGGGATTCTGATGCCAACAGGAAGGAATTCCGTGCGATGAGGGTCTCAAGTGAACGGGTGCTGAATAATTCCCAATTTATCATTGCCGGGGTTATCGTCAACCGTATCGTCAGTGCGATAAATGCCGCACGGCTTACAAGGATCTACAATCAAAGGTCCAATGATGGGATTGGCTCTTGGTGGCTCGAATCTTCTTTGATAGAAAGCGGGCAAAAGATTGATGGGATTAGACTTAGCATGGTCCATAGATTTTAATTCAAGCCCCGCCCAGCGGGGCTTTTTACTATGAAACGAACGATCAAACTTACAATAGAATACGACGGAACTCTGTTCGTCGGCTGGCAGCGTCAGCCGAACGGCAGAACGGTGCAGAATGAGATCGAACAGGCGTTATGGAAGGTCACCCGTGAAGAGACCGCTATTGTTGGAGCCGGAAGGACCGACAGTGGAGTGCATGCCAGGGGTCAGGTAGCAAGTTTTCAGACAGATTCTGTGATGACGGCCAATGAGTTTCGGCGTGCACTGAACGGTAATATTCCGGATGATATTGTAATTACGGATGTTGAAGTAGCTGAAAACGACTTTTCCGCACGCTACAGTGCTCTATCACGGGAATACCGCTACTATATCTCATCACAACCGACAGCGATCGAACGGAATTTTTGTTGGCAATGCGGGTATCAAATGGATATTGAGAAAATGAACCGGATCGCATCATCGATCATCGGTATTCATGATTTTCAATCATTTTGCAAGTCCGATTCAGAAGTTGAGCATTACCGGTGTGAGATCTTAGAATCGGATTGGTCTTTTCACCGTGAAAAACTGATCTATCATGTGCGTGCGAATCGATTCCTGCAAGGAATGGTGAGAGCATTGGTCGGAACCATGGTGAATGTCGGCAGAGGCTATACCGATGAAAAAGATTTTCCTGCGATCATGGAAGCCCGGGACCGGTCCAAAGCCGGTCAGGCAGCTCCTGCAAAAGGGTTGTTCCTGGAGCGTGTAACTTATTGAATATCAACGAGTTTTAGAGTAAATTCAATCTATGATAGTAGAATCGATCCATAAATTAGTAGAAAAGACCGACCTGACGAAGCATGAAGCGTATGAATGTATCACGGAGATCATGTCCGGGAAAGCATCCGATGCTGTTATTGCTTCCTTTCTAACGGCTTTAAGAATGAAGGGTGAGACCTCCCAGGAGATTGCCGGATCCGCACAAGCGATGCGGGAAATGGCAACAACGATCAATACCAGACACAAGAATGTGATCGATACATGCGGCACAGGCGGAGATGGACTGGGAACATTCAATATCTCCACTGCCTCGGCAATTGTTGCGTCAGCGGCAGGAGCGGTGGTAGCGAAACACGGGAATCGCGCGGTTTCAAGCAAGTGCGGCAGTGCCGATGTGCTGAAAGCGCTCGGAGTAAAGATCGACCTTGAAAAAGAACATGTAGAACAATGTCTCGATCAGATCCAGATAGCATTCCTGTTTGCACCTTTATTGCACGGAGCTATGAAGTATGCAATGCCGGTCCGGAAGGAACTGGGGATGCGGACCATCTTCAATATGCTCGGTCCTTTGACCAATCCAGCAGGTGCAAAACGGCAGGTGCTCGGTGTCTTTCGTCGAAGTCTGACAGAGACGGTGGCGAATGTCCTTTTGGATCTCGGAACGGAACGTGCCTTGGTCGTTCACGGCGAGGGTGGCATGGATGAACTTTCCACTATCGGTGAGACTCGTATCAGCGAGATCGTTCATGGTGAGGTCAAGACGTATACTTTCTCCTACGCATCGGTTGGAATTCCGACAGCTGACCTGCGTGCGTTATCCGGCGGAGACAGTGAGACGAACAAATTGGTGATCGAATCGGTCCTAAGCGGAACGAAAGGTGCGCCGCGTGATATCGTTGTCCTTAATGCCGGTGCTGCCATCTATACAGCGGGGCTTGCGGATTCGATCAATGAAGGGGTCGTTATGGCAGGCACTGTCATCGACAACGGGAAGGCGAAACGGAAATTGAAAGAACTGGTAGATTTCACGAATTCATTCCTCAATGGTTGACCCGAAAAAAATATCGTTCCTTCGGAAGTTGTTCGGGAAGATCGTTCCTGTTCAGCGGAAGCATGTTTCCGAAGAGGAGGTCATTCAGGTCCTTGCAGAAGGGGAACGGAGCGGTGCGATCGATAAGACCGAACACGAGCTCATCAAAAGTATCCTGGAATTCACCGACACGACCGTGAAAGAAGTGATGGTGCCGAGGACCGATGTGTTCGCGGTGGATATCGCAACGCAACGGGACCGTCTGCTGCAGTCCCTGATCGATCAGGGATTCACCCGAGTTCCTGTCTATCGTGAATCCATCGACAATATCATCGGCATCATCTATACGAAGGATCTTATCGGCATGCTGGAGCACCGCGACCTGATCATCCTTCAGGATGTCATCCGTCCGGCATATCTTGTTCCCGAATCGAAGAAGATCAGCGTGCTGCTGAAGGAACTGCAGAAGAACCGTCAGCATATGGCGATCGTCATCGACGAGTTCGGCGGGACCGAAGGGATCATCACCATTGAGGATATCGTTGAAGAGATCGTCGGTGAGATCCGCGATGAATATGATGATGAACAAAGTGATGTGGAAACGTCCAGCGACGGCACATCGTTCGTGAACGGCGGCATCGGCATCAACGACTTCAATGAGCGGTTCGGTGTGGAGATCCCGGAAGATACGCAGTATGATACCATCAGCGGATTCCTCCATCAGCTGACGGAGCGGATACCGGAACTGCACGAAGAGATCAAATACGAGAATATCACATTCACCGTCGTAAAGAAGAATGAGCGGCGTATCCGACAGGTCAAAGTAAAAATAACGCCGAAAGAGGTTCCTTCAACCAATGAATAATAAACTGACTGAGATATTACTGCATAAACGGACGGAAGTCGATCAGCGGAAACTGGTCCAGCCGTTCAGTGAATTGATGGAACAAGCCTGGCTCGCACCCGCCACACTCGATTTCGAGAGCGCGCTGAAGAATGAAGAGGGGATCGCATGCATTGCTGAGATCAAAAAAGCGTCACCGTCGAAAGGTGTCATCACGAAGGATTTCGTTCCGACAAAGATCGCACGGGAATATAAAGAGGGCGGAGCACAAGCGATCTCGGTGTTGACGGACGAGAAGTATTTCCACGGGAAACCCGAATATGTTGCCGCGGCGAAGAGTGCGTCATTCCTTCCGATCCTGCGCAAGGATTTCATTATCGACGAGTATCAGATCTACGAAGCACGCTGTATCGGTGCGGACGCAATCCTGCTCATTGTTGCAGCGCTGACGAACGAACAGTTGCGTTCGTTCATGACCACTGCGGACGATCTTTCCCTCTCTGTGCTGGTGGAATGCCACTCCAAAGAAGAGATCGAACGTGCACTTGACGCAGGAGCGAAGATCATCGGCATCAACAATCGTGATCTGCAGAACTTCAGCGTGAATGTTGACCTGTCGCTGATGCTGAAGAATTTCATTCCGAACTCCTGCATCACCGTGAGCGAAAGCGGGATCAAGAATTATAATACGGTGCAGAGGCTTGCACAGGCAGGATTCGATGCCGTGCTCGTCGGTGAACAGCTCATGTCCCAGTCCGACAGACGGAAAGCATTGTATGAACTGCTCGGTGCAGCAGCGAGGAACTCGTGAGTCCATACTTTATCAAGATCTGCGGTATCACGAACTATGACGATGCCGCTGCTGCGATCGATGCCGGTGCGACGGCGATCGGATTCAATTTTTTCAAACAGAGTAAACGGTATATTGCCCCCGAACTGGCGAAAGAGATAGCGGAGAAGATCCGCGGCAAGATCCAAACTGTCGGGATATTCGTGAATGAAGATGCCGCGACGGTGAAGTCGATCGGTGCATTGGTAAAACTTACGTACTGCCAGTTCCACGGGGATGAGGAGCCGGAGTATGTGAACAGATTCGGGAATGCCATCAAAGCATTCCGTGTGAATGAATCGCTGCGGAATGTCTATTTTGACGACTTCAAGAGTATTGCATTCATTCTGGATGCCTACGATGAGAAGGAATTCGGCGGGACCGGAAAGAAATTCAACTGGCTGCTTGCACGCGAAGCGAATGAATTCGGGAAGATCATCCTTGCCGGAGGGCTGACGGCGGAGAATGTCACATCGGCTATCGAGATCGCTCAGCCGTGGGGAGTGGATGTGAGCAGCGGTGTGGAGATCGAACCCGGGAAAAAAGATCACGAGAAGGTCCGTCATTTCGTGCTGAATGCACGGACGGCGCTGGAACAATTATTGGAATCAGAATGAGCACATCAGAGAATCGAATATATCCCAACGTACCGGATGAACGCGGACATTTCGGTGTCTTCGGCGGACGGTATATCCCGGAGACACTCCTTCCCGCAGCAGTGGAATTGACAGAGTGGTATTCCAAGCTTAAAGATGATCCTGAATTCCAAAAGGAATTCCGCTACTATCTGAAGTATTTTGTCGGACGGGAAACGCCGCTCTTCTTCGCGGAGCGATTGACCGCTGCTGCCGGCGGTGCGAAGATCTTTCTGAAGCGCGAAGATCTCTGTCACACCGGTGCACACAAGATCAATAACACCATCGGTCAGATCCTGATCGCGCAGCGGATGGGAAAGAAACGAATCATTGCAGAGACCGGAGCAGGACAGCACGGTGTTGCGACAGCGACCGTCTGCGCATTGTTCGGACTGCAGTGTGTGGTGTACATGGGCGAAGAGGATATGGAGCGTCAGGCACCGAATGTGTACCGAATGAAACTGCTCGGTGCTGAGGTCCGGCCGGTCTCATCCGGAAGTAAGACACTAAAAGATGCAACGAGTGAAGCCATCCGCGACTGGGTGACGAATGTGAATGATACTTTTTACATCATCGGTTCTGTTGTCGGTATGCATCCGTATCCGATGATGGTGCGTGATTTCCAGTCCGTGATCGGAACGGAAACACGCGAACAGATCCTGGAAAGTGAACACTCGCTTCCCGATGCGGTGATCGCATGCGTTGGCGGCGGAAGCAATGCCATGGGAATGTTCTATCCGTTCCTGAATGATACACCTCAGGTGAAACTGATCGGTGTTGAAGCGGCCGGATATGGACTTGATTCCGGGAAACATTCTGCTGCGCTTGCGAAAGGAAAACGCGGAGTGCTCCACGGTTCCATGCAGTATCTTCTGCAGGATGAGAACGGACAGATCGAGATCGCTCATTCCATCTCTGCAGGACTGGATTATCCCGGTGTCGGTCCGGAACATTGTTATTTGAAAGATAATCATTTCGTTGAGTATGTTTCCATTACTGATACGGAAGCACTGGACGCACTTCAACTGCTGGCGAAAAAAGAGGGGATCATTCCCGCGCTCGAATCGTCGCATGCTGTTGCCTACGCGATGAAACTTGCACCGGCGATGAAGAAAGAACAGATCGTGATCGTGAATCTTTCCGGACGGGGAGATAAGGATCTCGGAACAGTGATGAAAGAACTCAAGATATAATTCCATGAAATTATCGATCATCATCACATCATGGAACACAGAACGACTGCTTCGTGCATGTCTTACATCCATCCAACAGTTCCCTCCCCAATGTTCCTTCGAAACGATCGTTGTTGATAATGCGTCGAAGGACGGTTCATCGGCAATGGTACGTTCAGAATTCCCGTCCGTGATATTGATCGACCATCCGAACAATTCCGGATATGCCGGCGGAAACAACATCGGTTATGCCAAGTCTTCCGGAGAATATATCCTGCTGCTGGGAAGTGATACAGAAGTGACGGAGAATGCCGTTCAGAGGATGCTCGACCATTTGGATTCCCGAAAAGATGCTGGAATGGTCTCATGCAGACTCGAATATCCGAACGGTGACATCCAGCGTTCGTGCAAACGTTTTCCGACGGTGCTGAATGCCGTTGCAATGTACTGTTCGCTTCATTTTCTCAATACAAACTACCTGATGAACGAATTCGATCATTTGTCCGTGCTCGAAATAGATCAACCGGATGCGACATGCGTAATGATCAGAAGGGAAGCGCTTGGTCCATTCATCTTTGATGAACAGTATTCCATCCTCTATAATGACGTCGATCTTTGCCAACGTGTAAAGCGCAAAGGATGGAAGATCGTATTCATTCCAGATGCAGTTGTGATCCATCACGGAAGTCAAAGTACCAAACAGGCCCCGCAGAATGTCCGCCTGGTGATGTATCAGAATATCCTTCGGTATTACCGATCCTACTTCGGAATGTATGCGCAGTTCATCCTGGCGCCGATCCTGTTCATTCGGTACACTGCCGCAACTCGTTCAATGAACGGATTCAGTCTGTTCTATTCAATGACGAAAGGATCCCTGTCATGATCGGGGAAGAGATCCGCGCTTCGGTATTTCGCGATACAACATCGATGTATCATTCAATGCCGGAAGATGCCGTTGCCAAACAATTGATCGTCTTCAAAAAGAAACATGCGGGGAAGCGGATCCTCGATATGGGATGTGCGACCGGGAACTATTCCGTTATAATGAAAAGGATGGGATATGATGTAACAGGGGCGGATGTAAATCCTGCATATGTTGCGAGAGCCCGTGAACGGGGGATCGTGCGGCCGCAGTATTTCCGTCTGTTCGCTGTGTGTGAGGCGGACCAATGATCGATCTTGTTAACAGGCTTTTACTTCGATTTGGGATCACTGAATTCCGGATCAATAAAGAGCATATGACACAGATCTCGTGGCTTGGGTGGGGTCAATTTGCATCCTTGTTCCTCAGTCTTATATCCATAAAACTCACGACATCGATCGGAACAGTAGAATACGGAAATTTTATCCTCGCAACCAGTATCGGCGGATTGATGTCGTTATCGTTCTTTGGTCCTTTGGAACAGGGGTTCATCCGCTACTATTTTGAATATACAAATTCGGAAGAAGAACGATCGGCGTATCTTGCATCGGTCCTTCGACTGATGATGATCTCAGCTGCCGTATTGATGATCGTGTCGATCGGTGTTGTTGCAATAGCAGTTCTTCACTACGGTCAGTCACTCCTTTTTTGGGGGAGTGCAGGGATATTGATCATCATCTCCAGTCTTGCCAATCCTTTCAATGGACTTCTCAATGCAATGAAACTCCGCAAACAGATCTCCATCATCCAAACTCTGGAGAAATTGAGCATCGTTATTCTGCTGTTTGCTGCAGGAGCAATGCTGACTATGGATGCGAGTTTTGTGATGATCTGTGTGCTGAGCGCAACGGGGATGTTTCTGGCAGTGCGTATCTATTTCTTTCGCCGGCAAATGTCTGCTCATCCGACGATTGAAGTTATTGCACGCATCCGGATCGAATCCATTAAAAAGATAGCGATGTACAGTCTTCCGTTCATCATTTGGGGATGGCTCTCATGGTTCCAATTCAACGGCGAACGCTGGGTGATCAAGAGTATGGTCTCAACAAGTGAAGCCGGTAAATACGGGCTGGCAGCAAGTCTTGTGAATAATTCCATCGTTCTCGTCTACGGTGTATTCATCCAATTTGTCCTGCCGTCCATCTATAGCAAGTTCTCACAAGGCGACCGGACCGAGAAGTTAAAGGGATATTCTGTCATTAAGATCGCATCGGTGTTGACTGTGATCCTTTTTTCTGCTTTTGCAGTTTTCCTTTTCTTTGCTGGAGAAACGGTCGTCCATATCATCAGTTCCAAAGATTTCATCATCAGCTCATGGTTCTTTCTTATCCTGACGATCGGGATCGGTTTTTTTTATGTCGGTCAAACGCTGGCGATCGTTGGTATGGCGCTGCAGCGACCGGAAGCATATATTTTCCCCAAGATCATTTCTGCCGTGGTATCATTGGCAGGATATATCGGAGGATGTTATTGGTTCGGCATCAACGGAATTGCCTATGCAGTCTGTTTTGCAAATGCATTTTATCTGATCAGTGTCTATATCGTCAATCGTAAACTAAGGAAAGAACTATAACGCGTCATGAAGATCCTCTCTGTTATCAATCGATTGATCGTCAAACCGTGGAAGGAAGGGACATTCTTTGTTTCACTTCGCCGGTACCCGAAGTTCTTCACGCAATGGAGTGCGTATCGTTCACGCTCCTCGGAATTTGTTCCATTTGCAGCACTCACTCCGCAATTGAACGATGCAACTGAAGAGACCCCATTCGATCCGCATTATTTCTATCAGAGCGCATGGTGTGCCCGAAAGATCGCATCCGCGCGTCCTGAGAAGCACGTCGATATCGCATCACAGATCAACCTCATCGCTCCGCTCTCGGCATTTGTCCCTGTAGAGTTCATCGATTACCGGCCGTTGAATGTGAAACTGAACAATCTTGTTTCCAGGGGCGGGACGATCACGGCGCTTCCGTTCGATGATGCATCGGTACGGAGTCTCTCATGTCTGCACGTGATCGAACATATCGGTTTGGGAAGATACGGCGATGAGATCGATCCTGACGGCAACCGAAAGGCCTGCAGGGAATTACAGCGGATCCTTTCTCCTGAAGGCGATCTGTATCTGAGCACACCGGTTGGTTCCGAACGGGTGATGTTCAATGCCCATCGGGTACATTCCGTCAGGACCATCTGCGGATTCTTCGATGAACTCGAGCTTGTCAGTTTCTCCTGTGTGGATGACGACGGAACCTACGCGGAGAATTGCGCTCCGGAGATCACGGAACGGTTCTCGTATGGAGTTGGGTTATTCCATTTCAAAAGAAAACGCTGAACACGAACAGAGCAGATATGATGAAATCAATATTGAAATTCTTTTTCAGGATGACGGAAGGGAAGATCGCATGGCAGCGGTTCTTCCGGAGACTTCATACGGTGGCGCTGCGCGGAATGAATTTCGGGAACGGAGGGGACTTCACGGCGAGCGGTGAACTGTTCGTTCTGAAATTCATCAGATCTCAATTCCCTGAAGGAACTCCCTTGACCGTCTTCGATGTCGGTGCCAATATCGGTGACTATTCAAAGAAAATATCAGAAGTGATGGGCTCTTCTGCAACGATCCATGCATTTGAACCGTCGCGATCCACGTATGCTGCATTGCAGGAGAATACTGCGGGTATTTCCAATGTGATCCTTCATCATTTTGGTATGACCGATGTTCCAGGTGAAATGACCCTGTATAAGAACAGCGGACTTTCCGGATTATCCTCGGTCTATCATCGGAGATTGGATCATTTCAATATATCCATGGATCAGCAGGAAACGATCGTTCTGGAATCGATCGATAATTTCTGCCGTTCTGCTGCAGTAACCAGGATCCATTTCTTAAAGATCGATATCGAAGGGAATGAGCTCCGGGCATTGAACGGTGCGCATGGAATGATCGAGCGCGGTGACATTGATTTCATCCAGTTCGAATTCGGTGGATGTAATATCGATTCCCGGACATTCTTTCAGGACTTCTTCTACCTTTTAAATGGACATTTCAGGATCTTCCGCATCGTGAAGGACGGTCTCGTAGAGATCACCTCATACACTGAGAACGAGGAAGTCTTCAGTACGATAAACTATCTGGCGCAAAAACGGGACCGGCGGTGATCCTATGAAGATATTATATGCAGGGATGATGTACGATTACGGGATCCGTGAACGGGGCTTCAGTTTTGAGCACTATAATTTCTATGACACTCTCGTCAATATGGGACATGAAGTGGAATACTTCGATTTCATGTCACTCTATCAAGTTCATGGTTCAAAGGTTATGACTGAGATGCTCCGGACGAAGGTCGATCAGGTGAAACCCGAACTCCTGTTCACATTCCTGTTCACCAATGAGTTCGATGCGGAGATCCTTTCGAAGATCACTTCTGAGACATCGACCATCACCTTTAATTGGTTTGCCGATGATCATTGGCGCTTCGATTCTTTCTCACGCCATTGGGCAGGATGTTTCCGGTTCATTTCCACGACCGACAGGAAAGCTGTGGAAAAATACCGATCGATCGGATACTCCAATGCTCTGCTTTCTCAATGGGGGGTGAACCATTTCAGATACCGCCGTCAGGAACTGCCGCTGAATGTGGAGGTATCGTTCATCGGACAGGCTCACGGAAAAAGAGGTGATGTGGTTCGATCTCTCATCGATCATGGAATTCCATTGACAGTGAAAGGCGGGAATTGGGACATCCGCCGCTATCATATCTACCTTCGGAAACTCCGGCTGATATCCGAATCATATTTCCAATCCATCGCAAACCGTACCAGAATCACTCAGGAAGAGATGATCGCTCTGTTCAGTCAAAGCAGGGTCAATCTGAATCTGACTGCCTCCTCCGACACCTCCTTCCCGAATCAGATCAAAGGAAGGAATTTCGAGATCCCCGGCTGCGGAGGATTTCAGTTGAGTGAATATGCAGAACACCTTGATGAATATTTTACACCGGAGAAAGAGATCGTATGTTTCCGTTCAGAAGGAGAGATGCTCGATAAGATCCGTTATTATCTTGCTCACGAGAACGAACGGATCGCGATCGCCGAAGCGGGTTATCAACGAACGTTAAGGGATCATACATACGAAAAACGATTCAACGAATTGTTCCGTCAAATGGGATTGGTATGACCGGTCCGATCGTCTCAATCATTATTCCGGCATATAACCGTGCATCGCTCATTGGCGAGACACTTGACAGCGTTCAAGAACAGGATTTCAGCTCTATAGAATTGATCGTGATAGATGACGGTTCCACGGATACAACCGCAGGATTTGTCCGGAACTGGATCGAGCTTCACAAGTCCCGATTTACCGGTGCTTATCTTCGGTCATTTGAAAAGAACATGGGAAAATCAGAAGCTGTCAATGCCGGTTTTGCGATGGCGCAAGGGGATTATGTGATGGTCCTTGATTCTGATGATGTCCTTCTGCCAAAAGCGATCAGCACTGAAATTCAATTCTTCGTGGACCACCCTGATGTTGACGCTCTCTTTGCCGGAGCATTCATGATGGATGATCGGACGAGGACGACGAAACTTGTGCATACAACTCAGCATTCGCCGAGTTTCATCGATGTCCGCATCTCTTATGGCGACATGCTGCTCAATGGGAATTGCATTGTTGCATCAACCGTCATGATGAAACGCGCAGTTGTGAAAGCAGTGGGAGGATTCAGAAAAGAACTTCGGTATACACACGATCTGGATTATTGGGTGAGGATCTGTAAGGAACACACATTTGGATATGTTGATCAGCCGGTTCTGTATTACCGTATGAATGTCGGCGACGGATCGAGTCTCCAGTTGCGAAGAACATTCAGTGAGATCCTCCGGCTGCTCGATGAACGTGCCGGTGAGTATCCGTTCCGTTCAATGGTGCATGCGATCCTGTTCCAGACGAAATTCCATATCATCGGTACGTTATCCCGGCGGTCATATGTGCAGACCATTATGGTTGCGCTGAACGGTGCCGTCTCAATATTTAAATATCTGTTGTTCCGAAGAGTACACTGAAATGTCAGAACATTTTGTCACGGTCATAGTGCCATGTTTTAACGGTGAACGGTTCTTATCCCGCACATTGGACAGTGTGCTGTGGCAAACGCATGGACTTTGGGAATGTATCGTGGTCGACGATGGTTCAACGGACCGGACAGCCGAGATCATACAGTCATACATTTTGAAGGATCCGCGATTCAAGGTACATCATAAAAAGAACGGCGGTCTCGCATCTGCGCGGAATGCAGGAATTGCTCTGGCTCAAGGGGAATTTATCCAATTACTGGATGCTGATGATGTTCTTCTGCCGAACCGTTTGGAACGCTGCCTCCGTTACATCGATTCATCTCCCGATTCAAGAGCCGTATATTCCGATTATACGTTATTCACGAACCGTGACGGGTTCTTTAAGATCCTGCCGGGAAGGATCCCCGGGGATGATCAATTACGGGCATTCCTTTTCGAATTCAACAGGACATTTATAATTCCCATACATGCCTATTTGTTTCGAACAACTCTGATCAAGGAATATCTGTTTGATGAATCGCTCCATTCTTATGCAGAGGATAATGATTTTCGTATCCGTTTGGCATTGGCAGGGATCCGCTTCGATTTTATCGACGAAATACTGGTTGTTTACCGGATGAATGATGCACAGGTGACATCTTCACATGAAGCGAAGATCTTCAGTAATATGCTGCAGGCACTGAAGAATTTTCAACGGCTTCCGGCCTGTGCTCAATATGAGGTCCAATTCCGAGAACAATTCCGCTATCTCCATCAGCGGATCGTGATCGGCCATTTCATGAGAAAGGAATTCCGCACGGGATTTGATCTGATGAGAACGGAGAGGATGGATCTGACGTTCGGTGCTGTTATGAAGATCCTTCTTTGGGCAATATTGATGCTGTTCATTTCCAAGGATACGGTCGCCGGGATCAGAACCCGGATCGGCGGAATGCTGAAGATGAGAACAAATGGATGGGAAATGAAGAAGGATTGGATACCGCCTCAAGCACTCTATGAACACATGCTGCCATGAGTCAATTATCTGAAATAAAAATATCGATCATCATCGTCAATTACAATGGATCGGGATTCCTTCGTGCGTGTCTGGATTCCGTCAACCCTGAATTGACCGATGATTGTGAAGTGATCATGGTTGATAATGGTTCGGTCGACGGAAGCGCTGCATTCGTTCATGGAACATTTTCGTGGGTGAAAGTGATCGAAAGCGGGAAGAATCTTGGATTTGCAGAAGGGAACAACTTCGGGGTGCGTCATGCGAAGGGTGACCTCATCGTTCTGTTGAACAATGATACGATCGTTCATCCTGGATGGCTGAAGGGACTTCGCGATGCAGTCCTAGAAGAGGATGTTGCCGCAGCATCGTCACTCATCAAGACCACCGGGATACCCGAACGGTATTACGAAAAGAACGGCTCAGTCAATTTTCTGGGACAGAACATCATGCGTGTATTCGATGAACCGACCGATATCTTCTATGCCGGCGGAGCATCGATGATCTTCAAGAGAAATATCCTCGGCGAACCGTTCGATAATGACTATTTCGTCTATTCGGAAGATGTCTATCTTGGATTGCGTGTCCGGTTCATGGGCCTTCATGTGAAGCACACCAATGACTCCAGATTGGACCATTTGGGGAATGGAACATCGAAGCATCAGCAGAGCGGTTTCCTGACGTTCTATCAGGAGCGGAACAGACTGCTCAATCTTTTCCTCTTTTTCTCGGTTACAACCATCATCAGGACTTTCCCGTACATTCTAGTAAATTGTGCCGCAAAAATATTCCTGGCGCTGATGGGACGGAAATATTCCCTTAATGGTCTGCTGCATGCGTACGGCTGGTTCCTTGTTCGTATCCCTTTGATCATGCGAAAGCGCGATCTGCTTGCGAAAGAAAAAAAGGTCACCGATTCCGAAGTGATCGCAAAGATGTCCGGGAAACTGACGGACGGCGAAACACTGCCGGGAAAAATTGTCAACTTCATCATGCTCACATATTGCAGGATCGTTCGGTTGAAGGTGATAGAATTATCATGAAGAGTGTCAGCATCATCATCGTGAATTTCAACGGCATTGCCTATACACGAAAGTGTCTGGAATCGCTCTTTCGTTTTCATCCGGCTGATGATTTGGATGTGATCGTTGTCGATAATCATTCCCATGACGGTTCAGTTGATGCGCTGAAGTCAGAATTCCCGAATGTGAATGTGATCGCAATGACGGAGAATAGAGGGTTCGGCAGTGCGAACAATGCGGGGGCTAAAAGTGCAAAAGCGGACGTTCTGTTCTTTGTGAATAATGATACACTCTTTGTCGAAGAGACTGTCTCAACTCTTGCATCGCATCTGACAGCTGACGAAAAGATCGGAATAGTCGGTCCTAAACTGCTGAATGACGATCGGTCATTCCAGCTATCATTCGGACGATTTCCCTCCATCATTTCTGAATATAAGATGAAGCAGCTGATGAACGATACTGAAGCGCAAAAGAGAACCGTTCCTGCCGGGGTCGATGACGTTCCGGTTGATTGGGTGACTGGGGCTGCATTTATGATACAAAAGAGTCTGTACGATGCTGTCGGAGGATTCGATGAGAAATTCTTCCTTTATTTCGAGGATATCGATCTTAATAAACGAGTTCGTAATTCAGAACGCAGTGTCGTCTATTGTCCATCGGTTCAGATGGTCCATTTTGGCGGACGGAGTTACGGTGAAATGAATCCTGCCGTTGCATTTCAATATCGGCGAAGTCAATTGCATTATTATGACACACATACCTCACATTTAGAACGAATCATTCTTCGCTGTTATTTATCCCTGAAATACGCAGCAGGGGTATTCAAAGGTAAGGATCGTCCTTTGACCGCACGCATCTATCGAATGCTTTGGAAGAGACAATAGCATCATGATCCCGAACAGTTCGAACATAAGGGTCGGCATTGATATTCGGAAGTATTTCGATTACGGCATCGGCACGTACCTTCAGAATCTTATCATAGGACTGGAAGAACTCCGCGGATTCGATGGTACCTATTTTGCGTCCGATGATATCCGCGATTCAGTGCACGGAAGCATTCGCGGGCCGATCATCCCTGATAATTCTCCGAAATATTCTCTGCAGGAACTGTTCTCGCTCTCCGGTTCAGCAAATAGGCAGGATCTGGATTTGTTCCATGCTCCGCATTATACGCTGCCGCTGAGGCTTACTATGCCGAGCGTCGTTACCGTGCACGACATCATCCATCTTCGGATGAAGAAGTATTTTTCACTGCCGCAGCGGATGTATGCACGAATGATGATCGGACATGCCTGCAGGAACTCATCTGCAATTATAGTCGTTTCGGAATTTACGAAACAAGAACTGATCAATGTTTTCGACGTACCGGAGCAAAAGATCAATGTGATCTATAATGGAGTTCATGGATCGTTCAGCACTGCCGTCACTGATTTCGAACAGGATGCATTCAGAAAAAAAATCGGGATCAACGGCCTCTATATCCTATATACAGGGAGTGTGAAGCCGCATAAGAATGTCCCGGTCTTATTGAAGGCCTTTGCGAAACTTCGTCGCGACTTCCCGGTGCAGCTGGTGATGTCGGGCGAACGGAGTGCAATGAATCCCGAACTGCAGCACCAAATCGATCATCTGCAGCTTCAGGATTCCATTGTAGAGACAGGTAGGATCACCGAATCAGAACTTCGCGCAGCATACCAATCAGCCGAAGCAGTCGTACTGCCGTCGGTCTATGAAGGTTTCGGTCTTTCAATGGTCGAGGCGATGGCATCCGGCACTCCGGCGGTCGGTGCTCGAACATCTTCTATCACAGAGATCGTCGGTGATGCCGGTTTACTGTTCGATCCGCACGACGATGAAGAACTCGTCCTCCTTCTGCGATCCGTGATGAGTGATGGAATTCTCCGCAGTGAACTTTGTACAAAAGGAAAGAAAAGAGCTGAACAGTTCTCATGGAAGGATTGTGCTGAAAGAACTATGAACGTATATCAAAGGATATTGAAATGAAAATTGGGATCTATGGCGGAACATTCAATCCGCCCCATATGGGACATTTGATCGTCGCGGAACGTGTCCGCACTGAACTGGCACTCGATTCGATCATTTTTATTCCCACATTCATCTCTCCGCATAAACAGGAGGGGGAATCGGGTGAACCGCTAGACCGGCTGAGAATGACCAAACTTGCCATCCTCGACAATGAAAAATTCCAGGCGCTGGACTTTGAGATCAACAGCAAATCCGTGTCGTATACCGTCAAGACACTCGAATACTTGAAACGGACGAAACCGGATGATACATTCTATCTTCTGATAGGAATGGATAATTATATCACGTTCCATCTTTGGAAAGAACCGAAGAAGATCCTTGAAATGGCTACCCTTGTAGTCATGAGCAGACCCGGATATCCTAAACAGGTGAATGAAGTTCTCGGCACTCAGAACACAGTGTTCATTGATGTTCCCAATATCGATATATCATCATCCAATATCAGGGACCGGGTTGAGCAGTGGAAGTCGGTCCGATATCTTGTTCCGGAACCGGTCGAAACGTATATCCATAACAAAGGACTCTTTAAGAAAATAAATCCTTGACACAGATTGTTAGGAACTGTATATTATTACAGTGTTCATAATTACAGTATCCTAATTTGAAGGTGTCCCGTATGGAACAGAAACCTCTCACCAAAGCACAGCAAAAAGTTCTCGATCAAGTCCGTTCATATATCGAGGAGAACAATATTCCTCCGACGTTGGCTGAACTTGCCGGTTCACTGAAAGTGAATCTGAACGCTGTCCGTTCGCATTTACTGACATTGGACAGGAAGCAGGCGCTGAAATATATACCGAATATCTCCCGCGGTATCGAACTGATGCAGGTCCGTCCAAAAGGAATTCCGATCTATGGCTATGTGCCGGCAGGAACTCCGTTCATGTCGCAGGAGAATGTTGTCGATACATTCGAGATCAAAAAATATATCTCCGGTTCGGATGAGGTGTTCGGCTTATACGTCCGCGGCGACAGCATGAAGGATGCGAATCTCGAGACCGACGACCTGCTCTTTGTCGATCCACAGATCGAAGCACGCAACGGCAGGATGGTCGTTGCCTTAGTGGAAGGTGAACCAACGGTGAAATGGTTCGAGCGGGACGGAAATATGATCCGCCTTGTTCCTGCGAACAGCAAATATAAACCGATCGAAGTCCATCGGAATGACGACCGGTTCAAGATCGTCGGTGTAGTGGTCGGAATGATCCGATCCATCGATAAAAAACGGATCGATGATTCAGTGAAATACAAAAAAGCATCGTAATAGCCACAAGGTCACAGAGAATCACTGTAGGGACGGACGAAAGTCCGTCCTTTATATTTTTTGGAATAGAACACGGATTGGACGGAAAAGAAGGATCTACACAGATAATATCTGGAGGTCCGGACGCATTCATAACAAAGAACATAAAGAGCAATGTACGGTCATCATTGTAGCGGCGGACTTTAGTCCGCCGTTTGTATTTATGATAAAATTAATTGCACCACATATATAATGGATTTGAACGGATTATAATGTAGGTCCGGACGCACATCGTTGTTCCGTTTGTTCCACCATAAAACAATTGCTACATTAATCATAGAATAATTCACCTCTCACAATTTTCACTCATCATTCAATGTTTTAAGGGATCTCTTATGAGTACAAATTCACCGGTTCGCGAACCGCTTCAAGGCACCGTATTCGCTGTCTCCATTACGGTCAAAGATCTGCAAAAAAGTCTTGCATGGTACACCGATGTTGTCGGATTTACCATCGAACGAAAGATCGAACGGAATGGAGTGGTCACCGGTATTTCTATGAGGGCCGGTGAAGTAAGGATCTCCATCAATCAGGATGACGGAGCAAAAGGATGGGAGCGGGTAAAAGCGGAAGGATTCTCCCTGCGTATCACCACCGATCAGAATATCGATGAGATCGCACAACAGATCAAAGCTGCGGGAGGAATTCTCGATTCAGAACCGGCTGATATGCCGTGGGGTGTAAGGATGATCCGATTGCGGGATCTGGATGGATTTAAATTCTCGATATCTCGTCCGTTACCGGCAAAACCGTAACAATGGACACAGAAAACAAAGAACACAGCAGCGGCGGACTTCAGTCCGCCGTTCGTGTTTTATTTAATATACCCGGGGCGAGCGGATAAGTAGGATCTCCACCTGTGCAAGAATATAACAGCGTTCTATGATGCGTTATATTTCAGTATGTATTTAAAACAAGAAATCCCGCTCTGTTATCAGAACGGGATTTCTTATTTGTGGACGGGGCCGGAGTTGAACCGGCGACACACGGCTTTTCAGGCCGTTGCTCTACCAACTGAGCTACCCGTCCGATCGTTTCACAACTTACAGCCGCGAAGCGGCTGTAAGTTGTATGAAACGATCAGGATCCCGATGCTTTTTATCGGGGTCCGATCTTGCTAAACTATATTCAAAGAACTAAAGCGGCTGTAAGTTGTATGAAACGATCAGGATCCCGATGCTTTTTATCGGGGTC
>JBMOHT010000007.1:0-51693 GCA_049317705.1 Bacteroidota bacterium
GAGAGATCGAACGCCGGTTTCTTCAGTCCCTGCACGATCGGTCCGATCGCTTCGGCACCGCCGAGACGCTGGGCAAGTTTGTAGCCGATGTTCCCTGCGTCAAGATCGGGGAAGACCAGCACATTCGCTGTCCCTGCAACTGTGCTGCCGGGTGCTTTCGATGCGCCGACCTTCGGGACGATCGCTGCGTCCAATTGCATTTCACCGTCCAATTTCAATGCGGGCTGTTTTTGTTTTGCAAGTTCTGTCGCCTTCACTACTTTTTCTACTTTAGGATGGTTCGCGCTTCCTTTTGTTGAGAACGAGAGCATCGCAACGCGTGCTTCTTCTCCCGTAAGCTTTGCATGATTCTCTGCGGTCGTGAGCGCGATGTCCGCCAGCTGCTCAACGGTCGGGTCAGGAACGACAGCGCAGTCCGCGAACGAGAAGAGCTGTGTCGGGAAGACCATCACGAAGAAACTGGAAACGACCGAGATGCCGGGTTTCATACCGATCACCTGGATGCCTGCGCGCATCACATCTCCGGTGGTGGAGAGTGAACCGGCAACGCTTCCATCCGCCAGACCTTCGCGGACCATCATGGCGCCGAAGAAGAGCGGCTTCTTCATTGTTGCCGTCGCTTCATCCATCGAGATCCCTTTCGCTTTCCGCATCTCAAAGAACTTTTCGGAGAATGATTTCAACAGATCTGAAGTTTCCGGATCGACGATCTTCAATCCTTCCAGAGAGACATTCTCTTCTTTTGCTTTTGCTGTGATGGCGGCGCTGTTCCCGATCAACAGAGGAGTGGCGATCTTCTCATCGGCAATGATGCGCGCCGCTTTCATCGCACGCGGATCGATCGCGTCCGGCAGGACGATGGTCTTGTTCAGTTCTTTAGCTTTAGCCCGTACATCGGAAATAAAATTTTGAGGGTTCATAGGAGTAGGTATGATTGGTAATGGATAAAAGTGAAATTGAAATTCTAGAAAATATACCGCTCGCAAAATCGCCAAGCCGCAAAGGATGGATCAATGGTAAATGTGTTCATTAATTTTCTCTGCGCCTTTGCGTCTTTGCGAGAGATCAGTAACTCAATGCTAATGTGAATTTAGTCCAAACTATGTGCCATAAAAAGTGTGTGAAAATCTTTAATTACAGCAGTTATTCATGGAAAAATTCGAAATAGTTCGAAAAAACCAAAAAAACACTCAGTATTGCGAAATTATCGGCATGCTGGTTCGAAGGTTCTTAAAATGTGGATAACTTCTGTGGTAAAACGTACGATAATTTTCCTCGGCAAGCAACGGACTGACAAAAAGTCAAATCGGCTATTCTTAAAATCCGTTAATATTCAAAATAGGGATTAATTTTCATTAATTGACTGAGTTTCAATTGTCCAAATGTCAGCAAGGAGGTATATTTGTAGAGCAAATGGAGATGAAAACCAAAAAAATATATGTGGAAACCTACGGATGCCAGATGAATGTGGCGGACACCGAGGTTGTGCTGGGAGTGTTGAGTGGAATTGGGTATTCTCCGACGAATGATGCGGCATCTGCCGATCTGATCCTCGTGAATACGTGTTCTGTGCGTGATAATGCAGAGCAGCGCGCGCATCAGCGGGTATCGGAATTGAAGGAACACAAGCGCCGCAATCCTGAAGTGCTCATTGGAGTGCTCGGATGCATGGCGGAACGTCTGCGGACAACATTGGTGGAAAAAAATAATCTTGTGGACCTTGTCGTCGGTCCCGATGAATACCGCCGTCTGCCGAAACTGATCGAAGATGCGTATGCCGGACAGCGCGGTATCGCGGTGAAACTTTCCCGCGTTGAGAATTACGACGACATTGCACCGCTGAGGACCGAAGGGATCAGCGCATGGCTTTCCGTAATGCGCGGCTGCGATAAGTTCTGCACCTTCTGCGTTGTGCCGTTCACCCGCGGACGCGAACGGAGCAGAAAACTGAGCAGCATCGTAGAAGAAGTGCGGAAGCTGAGCGGTCAGGGTTATAGAGAAGTGACACTGCTCGGACAGAATGTGAATTCGTATCACGACGGTGAATTTGATTTCGCCGATCTTCTCCGGTCCGCCGCGGAGGTAGATTCAACGATGCGCATCCGGTATATGACGTCGCATCCGCAGGACATGAGCGATAAACTGATCGAGACGATCGCCGGACATAAGAATATCTGCAAGTATGTTCATCTGCCGGTGCAGTCCGGTTCCAACAGACTGCTGAAGCTGATGAACCGCACATACACCATCGAGCATTATCTTGAATTGATGGCGAAGATCAAACGGGCGATGCCGGAAGCGAGTTTCTCCACCGACATCATCGCGGGATTCCCGACTGAGACGAAAGAGGATCACGCAATGACGCTTGAGATCCTGAAACATGTTCGGTACGACGGAGCGTTCATGTTCAAATACTCACCGCGCGAGAATACGAAAGCGTGGGATATGGGTGACGATGTTCCCGAAGAAGTGAAAGTGGAACGGCTGAGTGAGATCATCGACCTGCAGAACGGCATCGCACTCGACATCAATCAGTCGCTGATCGGAACAGAAGTAGAAGTGCTGATCGAGCGGGACAGTTCACGGTCCGCCGATGATCTTCACGGCAGAACGGATACGAACAAGAAGGCAGTCTTCCCGCGCGAAGATGCGGCGGTAGGAGAGATTCGCACAATACGTGTCGAACGCGCCAATGCACAGACATTATTCGGCTCTCTTGTTTCGGGCAAAAATTAGTCTTAGTCATCCTGAGCGAGTCCCGATGCTCTTCATCGGGACGAGTCGAAGGATGATCAAAGGAATAAACCAAAACGACGATGAAAACAATTACAGCAAACATCCTTACAGCACTCCTGATCATCTCGGGTACGCTCGCCGCTCAGCTGAATGAGCAGGATGTCCGTCTGCGTCTCGATCTTATCCATTCCGGGAAGATCGAACAGGTGCGGACGGAGGTTGCGTCATTGTTGAAGCAGCTTCCGAACGATCCCGGCGTGAAATTTCTCGAAGCATATACGACCGAGAACGGCGACCAGGCGGCAAAGAAATATCAGTCCTTTGTTGAGACCTATCCTTCCAGCGAATGGGCCGATGACGCGCTCTACAAAGTGTATCAATACTATTTTGCAGTCGGTCTGTATAAGACTGCCGATGCAAAATTGAATCAGCTGAATGAGCAGTATCCGAATTCCGTATTCGCAAAGAAGAATGCCAAAGAACCGGTGCAGGCAGTGACTCAGTCTACGGTAAAAGCGGTTGAAACGCCTGTCGTTGAACCGAAAAAAGAAGCTGCTGTCACATCGAATGTCTCCGGACCGTTCATCGTTCAGCTTGGCGTTTATTCGCAGGAAGCAAAAGCGATGGAGCAGGCCAATACGGTCACTTCTGTGGTCGGAAAACAGGCGGTGGTCTTCTCGAAACAGAGCAACGGCAGGACAGTCTATGCGGTGGCATTCGAAGGATTTGCAGATGAACAGTCGGCAAAGGCATTCGGCGGCGAGCTGAAGTCGAAGTTCAATCTGGATTGGTTTGCGGTGAAACGTTGAGCGGAGTGATGGTGGAACAGGGGATGAACAGAAAAGAATTCCAACGGCAGTTCGGTATCGTCGGCGAATCGCTCGAGATGCAGGAACTCGTGCAGGTGCTGCAGCATGTGTCCCCAACGGATATTACTGTGCTGATCACTGGCGAGAGCGGTGTGGGAAAAGAAGTGATCGCGCATGCGATCCACGGAGCGAGCAAACGTGCAAAGAAGCCGATGGTCACCGTCAACTGCGGCGCGATCCCCGAAGGGATCATCGAATCCGAACTGTTCGGTCATGAAAAAGGATCGTTCACGGGAGCGAGCAGCGAACGAAAAGGATATTTCGAATTGGCGGACGGCGGGACGATCTTCCTTGATGAGATCGGTGAACTGCCTCTTGCAACACAGGTAAAATTTCTAAGGATCCTGGAGAACGGTGAGTTCCTTCGCGTTGGTTCCTCGAATGCACGGAAAGTGGATGTGCGGGTGATCGCAGCGACGAATAAGGACCTTGAACAGGAAGTGCGTAATGGAAATTTCCGTCAGGACCTGTTCTACAGACTCCGGTCAGTGAATGTGCGCATTCCGGCACTGCGCGAACGGAAAGATGACATTCCGCTGTTGTTCGAGAAATTTGTCGAAGAATTCTCCGCGAAGAACGGCATCCGTTTCGGCGGAATGACCCCCTCAGCGGTTGAACTGATGCAGAACTATTACTGGCACGGCAACGTGCGCGAACTGAGGAATGTGGTGGAGAGTATGCTGGTGCTTGAGCGGGGACGCAAACTTGATGCAGACGATATTCGGAAATATCTGCGTATGCCGAACGAAGAGCGGAATCTTCCGGTGGTCGTATCCAAACAGAACGATTTTGATGAACGTCAACTGCTCTACCGCGCGCTCATCGAACTGAAGAACGATATGCTCGAAGTGAAGAACCTGCTGAAAGGTGTCCTCGGCGGGAACGGAACAGTGAACAACGGACAGTCCAACGCGGTGCAGGAGAATCTCTCCCTTGCGGAGATGGAGCGGCGGATGATCGAGACAGCGCTGAAAAAATACCATAATAACCGTCGCCTTGCTGCGGATGAACTGCAGATCTCGGAACGGACGCTCTACCGAAAGATCAAAGAGTACGGAATATGATATACCGCAATATCCTGACATCGATCGTTCTTATGCTGGTCTTCGGCAGCTGTTACTCCTTTACCGGAGCATCGGTAGCGCCGCATCTGAAGACCGTAGCGATCCCGCTGTTCGAGGATGTGAGCGGATTCGGTGAACCGGGACTCCGCGAGAAGTTCACGCAGAAAGTGATCGAGCAGTTCCGTAACGACAACAATCTCGAACTCGGCGAACGGCTCACGGCGGATTCCATCATTGAAGGGACCATCTCCACCGTGATCGATGCTCCTTCGGTGATCGGCGGGAATGATATCGTCCGCACGCGCAGAGTGACGGTGACTGTCCATGCATCATATACGGATATGAAGTTCAGAAAGAAGATCTGGGAAAAAGATTTCTCCAACTGGGGAGAATATACGCAGGGACAACAGACACGCGATGTTGCATTGACCCAGGCGGTGGACAAGGTAGCAGAGGATATCCTGCTCGAAACAGTCTCGGGTTGGTAAGATTTGCATTGATTCATTGATCCATCGGATCATTGAATCAATGATGAGCAAGAAATGACCCAATGATACAGTGACTCAATGAAACAATTATAATTTTTTAGAAAAATAACTACCCCACAATCAATCACATAACACTATGGAACAATTTATACTGATCTCCTACATCATCTGCCTGAGCATTCTGTTCATCTTCGGCGCCCACGGCTTTGTCATGATCTATCATTACTACAGACACCGTAACGAAGTGGAGGGTGACCTTCCGTTGAATGAAACGCCGATGGTGACCATCCAGCTGCCGCTCTATAATGAGATGTATGTTGTCCGCCGTTTGATCGATGCTTCCTGCGCGATCGAATATCCGAAGGACAGGATCGAGATCCAGGTGCTCGACGATTCCACCGACGAGACCGTCGATCTGGTGGCGAGCATCGTCCGCGAGAAGCAGGCGAAAGGATTCAATATCGTCCATGCACACCGGACGAACCGCCAGGGCTTCAAAGCAGGTGCATTGAAAGAGGGACTGAAAACAGCCAAAGGCGAGTTCGTTGCCATCTTCGATGCGGACTTCATTCCGCGTCCGGAATTCCTCATCAAGACGATCCCCTATTTCTTCAAGGATGAGAATATCGGTATGGTCCAGACACGCTGGGAGCATCTCAACGGCGATTATTCGCTGATGACACGCACTCAGGCAATGGCATTGGACGGTCACTTCGTGATCGAGCAGAATATCCGTAACAAAGCCGGATACTTCATTAACTTCAACGGTACCGGCGGTGTGTGGAGAAAAGCCACCATTATGGATGCGGGCAACTGGCAGAGCGATACGCTCACCGAGGACCTCGATCTGAGCTACCGTGCACAGCTCCGCGGCTGGAAGTTCAAATTCCTTCGCGATGTAACATCACCGGCAGAACTTCCGGCGGAGATCAACGCATTGAAGTCGCAGCAGTTCCGCTGGACCAAAGGCGCGATCGAAACTGCACGGAAACTTCTCCCCATGGTTTGGAAATCGAACATTCCGTTCCGTATCAAGTTCCACAGCACGTTCCATCTGACGAACAATATCGTGTTCCCGTTCATCATCCTTGCGAGCATTCTGAATGTGCCGCTCACATTCATCAAACACGGCGGCGGATTCGACGCATATTTCGATTTCATGTCCGTGTTCGTGCTGGCATTCATCGGTTCGTTCCTGTTCTATCTGTATTCTCAGAAGGATATCTACTCCGATTGGCGTAAACGCATCATGCTCTTCCCGGTGTTCATGGCCGGCAGCATGGGATTTGCAGTGAACAACAGTAAAGCGGTGCTCGAAGGATTGTTCAAACAGAAAAGTGAATTCGTCCGCACACCGAAATATGGTATTGAAGGAAAGAAACAGCAGTGGAATGACAAGAAGTATGTTCCGGTGAAGTTCAGCTGGACCGTGCTGATCGAGATCGGTCTTGCATTGTATTGCTTCTTCGGAGTCCTTTCGTCGCTGTATTATCTTGAGATCGCTGCTGTTCCGTTCCAGCTGCTGTTCACCTGCGGTTATGGATTCGTTGCACTGCTCTCCGTTCAGCAGGCGCTTGAAGCACGCCGCATCAAAATGGCTCAGTTGAATCTTGTTGTTGAACCATTGGCAGTGTAAAAAATATTTGCAGCAATAAAAAAGCCCGCCGAAAGCGGGCTTTTTTATTTCCTCTCGATCGATCGTCTCCACAGTTCATAGGTGAGCCACCATAGGACGTTGTTCCTCTGCGAAATATCCCCGCGGTAATATGATTCAACGCTCGTCCGGATCCGTTGATGGTCATACGACGGATGTTCTTTTACCTGCTGCGAAAGTATAAGATCCATAATATCGTTCTTTAGTCCGGAAAGGAACGGATCAAGATGGTTCTCGGTATACCGGTATCCCAGCGCACTTTTTATTTTCGCATAGATCAGTGAACTCTTCTTGTTGAAACTGAATGGATATGTCGTTCCGCTCTTTACCAACGGATATCGGGTGAGACCCGGTGCGTATGTGCGGATGATCGTCCTGAACAGTTTTGCGTTCCTGCGCAGATGCAGCGGCAGAGTGAAGACCTTCTGGGCAAAATCGTATTGCACGAACGGCATATAGTTCGTGATGATGCCGTCCAGCCGCGCCTGTTCGTCGCTGCTGTAGTTCGGCAGACGTGCACGGATCGACCAGAGGTCCAGATAATTCTCGAATCCGATCTCCTGTATCTTCGGCATCGATGCAAGCATCCATGCGATCTCTTCCTGTGCGCCGTCCTTCATCTGCCGGCGGACCTCCTCAGTGAAAAAATCCCCGCGCCGGACCGTCAACGCGACGGCGATCCGTTCGACATTTCCATCCCGGAACGGAGACTCGCCCATGAACTCTACTCTGTTCAGATACTGACGCCGTGCGATCTCGCCGAACGCGCCGTCCACCATCAGTGTATTCTTTATGTCCATCAGATTCAGATGGTCCAATTTTACGGCTGTTGAGACCAGTTCCGCAAGATTTGTTTCGGCGCAATATGATTGGAGCATCCGCAGAGTGACCGGTGATGCTGTTCCGGAAGCCTGAAGCACGCGGTGGGGAATATGTTCTTTCTCGGTGAGATCCCGAGGGACGAACACGTCAGGGTCAAGCAATGTTCCGAAGGAGTGTGTTTGGAATGCGGTATTCTGCTGAGACACCATCAACGCAAGCAGCGTCCGCGAATCCAATCCGCCGGATAAGCCGAGTGAAATAATTCCGTGAGCATTCGACACCGGAGATGTAAATGAGGCCAGCAGGGATGATGCTTCTTCGACGGTTCCGCTGTTGCTGTATTCTGCCGGAGTGAATGGAACCATTCTCTCTGTCACCGAGCCATTTTCGATCACCAACGTTCCGCCCGGACCGAGCCGGCGGATTCCTTTCACCGGCGATTCAAAATTGAGCTGATTGAAGAGTGTCCATCGAGCTCCTATACGGCGGTGATCGATCTCGCCGCCTCCGATATACTCACAGATCCAATGGAGCTTCGTGCTGATAACGATCTCTTCGCCGTGATGACACCAATAGAGTGTCCGCAGACCGATCGGGTCGGTGCGGAGCTCCGTTCGTCCATTCTCGTGCGAAAGGAGGACAAAGTGGCCGTTGTGGTGTTCGGCTATCGAACGGTCCCGCACAAGACGTTCCCAATCACGGCGGTCGTTCAGGACTGCTTGATGGTCGCCTCTGCGGACGACCAATCCCAGTCCGACCCAGAATGAGGATGCGTCAGAATTATCTTCGAAAGCACACGTCTGTAAATTACCTCCGCAGGCGAAATAGTGCACTCCGTCTGAACTCTTTCGGTAGAGATGTTCGCCATGGACCGATTCGAAGCGATGCAGCGAGTTTTGACGGACCGTATTTCCGATGACTCCGAACAGCCAGCTCATGAAGAAAACTGCATAATGAAGAGAATAATGATAGAGGAATATACTAAATAATTTCGAAGCGATTTCAGGGATACATTTTTGCAATTCAGCCCAATGTTAACTATTTTATCGCATTATTATTCCGACAATATTAGGACAGCCGCCGCTTCGATGGAATTTGAAGAGTTCGACATAGAGTTTTTAGCCCTAAAAATGGCGGAGAACCCGCAATCCATGCTCTTTGCACGGCTTGCCGATCTCTATCTGGGAAAAGAACAGACCGCCGAAGCGATGACACTGCTCGAGGAAGGGATCAAGAATTATCCGGAGTATTTCGCAGGATATATCGTCTTAGGGAAAGCGCATCTCGCATTCAAGGAATACTCCCGCGCTCAGACCGCATTTCAAAAGGCGATCGAGCTTTCTCCGTACAATCAAACGGCTGCAAAACTGCTCATCGCTGTTCCGAACAAACCGGATGAGTCCACGCGGACAACGGACGAGAACTATTTCGCTCCTCCCGCGGAGACGACCGAACCGGTCCAGCAGTTCGCTGAACCGGAATTACCGCAGCCGTCCGCACAATTTGAGAATTTCGACGCTTCATCGATTTCATTTCCAGCGGCAACGGAAGAACCAAGTCTGCTGGAACAGCTTCAAGCTGAAGAGGATGCGCGTCTCCGCGCCGAAGCTGAAGCAGGAGTCCCGTCCTACGATACATACAGTGAACCCGAAGTGCAGGTTCCGTCCTATGAGACACCGGTCTCAAATGAAGCGTTCCCCTCGTATGATGAATACTTTGCGCAGAATCAATCGCGTATCAATACTCAGGACCCGGTCTCGCTGGATGAATACTTGAACAGCGAGCAGCCGACAGCACCGTTGTATGTATCACCGCAGCAGGAATCCCCCGCACCGGTCTTTTCCAACGATCCATTCACATCGTCACCGGAATTTGGACAGACTGAGACGCATGTCGATCCTGAACCGGTCTTCGCGAATCCCGAACAGGCAGCATTGTTCGCCGAGATGAACGCGATGAATGAAGAGTTCGCACCGTCACCCGCTCCTTCCGCTCCGCTGGATATCGATTCGCTCGCTGAAAAGCTTCAGAGCGCGGAGAAGATCGTGCCGCAGGAGAATTATCAGCCGCAGAATCCTGTACCGAAAGAGACGCAGGACGATCAGGCGTATGAAACGGATGCTGTGACACCGACGCTCGCCGAGATCTATGCATCGCAAGGTGAATACCGTGCGGCGATCCAGGCGTATGAGATCCTCATGTTCTCCGTTCCGGCTAAAGGGGGAGAGTATCAGCAAAGAATCAGGGAGCTGCAGCAGCTGCAGATGGAGAAGGATGGATTGATCTAAAAGCATAGGATGTAGTTGTAGGACACCTTCGAGGTGTCCTACAACTATGAGATATGTAGGGGCGGACGTTTACCCGCCGCGCTGTTTGGCGGGCAAGTCCGCCCTTTTCATTTAGTAATAGCACACAGAAAGATCGGAAAAAGAGGATTTGTACGGATGATTTAATATAGGGACGGACAATTGTCCGTCCCAAACAATGCCCCACTGCAGAGCGTATCGAAATTTTTAGCGTCGAGGATATATTCTGCCATTCTTCGTGATGATTCGTGTTATTCGTGGAGAATTTTTTTGTGCCTTTTGTGACATCACTCATTTAAAACACAAAACCCCGGCAGCACCGGGGTTATTCATGTTCGGAACGGATCCGATTATTTCAATTTGTTGACCAGTTTGGTCAGTTTCGACTTCAGATTGGAAGCTTTGTTCGTGTGGATGACGTTCTTTCCTGCCATCTTATCGAGGAAGGAAACGGTCTCCTTCAAGATCGCCTGTGCGGTCTCTTTGTTCTCGGCCGAACGGACCTTCTTCAATAACGTCTTCATCGTCGATTTCACTGCGACGTTCCGTTTGGTGCGCCGTTCGGTGGAACGGATGCGTTTGACCGCTGATTTATGTTGTGCCATGGTGTTTCTCCTGTTATTTCATTGATTGAAGTGTGTAAGTATAATTAATTTTCTCGCCAGTTACAATTTCTTTTCCCAATAGATGGACTTTCTCAATCCCTCGACCCATTGTTCATACCGCTGGCTCAATTTGAACTGCAGGGCCAGCTGTTCCAGCCGTTTATAATCATCCTGCAGATTGATCGGATGTTCTTCAGAGATCGAACGGACGAAGATGATGTGGTAGCCGTATTTGTTCTGAACGGTCAGTTTTCGCGGTTCGCTGATCTCGCCGGACTTTGCCGTTTTGACGAATTCCTCATACGCCGGATCCAGCTGGTCCGCCGAGATGCGTCCCAGATCGCCGCCGATATCCTTGGTGTCGTTATCATCGGAATTCAGCCGGGCCAGTACGCCGAATGGTTCGCCGTTCATCGCTGCCAGCCGTATCCGTTTCAGTTTGGCTATGGCGGAATCATCATTCGCCTGCGACATTTCCACCGGGAAGAGGATGTGCCGTGTGCGGACGGCATCGCCGCGCCGCTCAACCAATTGGATGATGTGATATCCGAACTGCGTCTTCACCGGTTTGGAGATCTCGTTCACGGATAATGTGAATGCGACTTCCTCAAATTCTTTTACGAACGAACCGCGCCGCGCAAAACCGAGATCACCACCGAGTGATGCTGATCCGTCCGATGAGTATCGTTTTGCGAATGTGGCAAAGTCGCCGCCCGCTTTCAGACTGTCCACAACCGTCTGAACTTTTTTCAACAGTGACTTCAGTACGGTCGAATCCGGTTTTGGTTCTACATAGATGTGACTCAGTTCGAATTCTTTCGGCACTTTCGGGATACTGTCCTTATATGTTGCAAAGAACTCTTCCACTTCGCGGCGCGAAACCGTGAGTGCAGCCTGGCGCTGCTGCTGGATCTTCTGCACGAGCATCTGTTTACGGATGAGTTCGCGGAACTGGAAGTCTCGCTTCATCCGGTTCACGGTCATGCCGTATACTTCTTCGAGCTTTGCCTGTCCGCCGACCTGATAGGTCATACGCTGGATCTGTTGCTCAAGACGTTCGGTCACTTCCTCGTCCGAAACGATGACGCTGTCTTCCACCGCCTGTGCCAGTACAAGTTTGTCATTGATCATCCCGTCCAGCACCCGTTCGCGGAGCTCTTTGGACGACGGATCGAGACGGTTCTGCACCGCCAGCTGCTGAACGGTAAAGTTCAGATCGGATTCGGTGATGATCTCTTTGTCGACAATGGCAATGATCTTGTCAAGCGACTGCTGAGCGTATGCCGCGGTGAGAAAAAATACAAATGCAAAAAATGATTTCATGGTCATTGCTTATTCCGTTCCTCCAGTCGAGTCACTTCCGGCGAACATCATCGTCACCGTATGTTTTGCGCGCAGCTCCGAAAGGAACTGCTGATACCGATTCTGCCGCCGTTCCATCGCCAGCCGGTTGCGGATCTCCACCTCTACATACTGCAGCGGTGCAACGGTCCCTTCCTTGAACTGTCCGAGCGAGCGGAGCACGATCTGTCCCACGCTGGTCTTGATGGGGAAGGAGATCTCGGACATTCCGAGAGCGCCGGCGACCTTCCACAACTCCTGCGGATAGAGGGATGATTTATTGTAAAAGATCGAATCCGAATACGACATCAATCCTTTGGATGCATCATTCCGGTATTGTCCGATAGCAGAATCCCAATCCGATCCGCTGAGCACCGCTGTGCGGAATTCGTTCGCCGGTTCGAACTCATTGAAGATCACCACGGAAAGCCGGATGAGCGTCTCATGCAGCGTGAACTCTTCGCTGTGATTCTGAAAATATGCGGCGACATCCTCTTTGCCGATATCGTTCGCGGCGGAGGAATATACTTCCTTCTCCAGAAGTTCTGCGATACTCAACTGCTTCTGTGCTTCGATCAGTTTCTGCTGGATCGCATCGGAACCGTCCAGTCCGCGCTGCTGTGCTTCCTGGTATAACAGCTCGTTCGTCACCCACCGTTTTGCATACTGCTGAATATCGTTCTGTGTGAGCGGCTGCGGTGTTCCGGCATTCGCCTGGATCATCTCCACGGTCAGAACACGGTCATTCACCTTGGCAACGGGGGTCCCATTCGGCTGCGTTTCGGTGCAGCCGAGGAGTGCGGCGAGGATCAGAGAAAAAAAGAAAAGAGGAAAGCGCAGAACGCTTTCCTCTGTGAAGCGGTGATTGATCATTATGGTTTGTCTTTTGCAGCCGCGGGCTGCGGGGCGGCGAACGTCTTTCCGAGTGCTTCTTTCACAAGAATGACCGGATATTTCTTCTGCAGCATGGAATACCATTCATCGCCGAGACGCTTTGTCTCATATTCCTGGAATGCGCCGGAGACCTCGGACTGCGCTTCTTCGAAGGTCTTTTCACGTGCCGGATCTTTTTTTACAGCTTTGGTGAAGGAGAATCCGTTCTCATTCGCGAAATAGACGAGCGAATCCTTCTCGGGTTTGCTGAATGCAAGCTGTGTTACGGTATTCGTGGATGTGTTGAGCATTCCCAGCACGCCGCGTGTTTCTTTTGTTGTTCCGCGGGTATTGTATAATGCTGCTGCGGAATCATAGCTGATCGGTGCGATCGCAACTTTGATCGTATCGAAGAGCACTTTCTTTCCTTTTCCTTTGGACTTTTTTGCGACCAGTGAATCGACCGTATATCCGTTGATCGATCGTACGACCAGCTTTGCCACACTGTCTGTCGGAACGAAGATCTCCTGAGCGTTCACACGGTCCGGCCAGCGGTATGAGTCCTTGCGTTCACCATGGAATTTCCGGAGAGCAGAATCGGTCGGCGTCACTTTGTTCCAGACATTCTCCTGCTCAGCTTTGAAGAGGAGGATCCCTTCTTCGTATTCCTTCATCGTGCGGTTGAAGTCGGGGAATTTGTCCTGCAGCTGCTGTGCATGATGCTCAGTGACGAGACCGATGCCCACTTTATCGAGGATGGTGTTGATGGAACCGGGAGCGTTCAACGTGAGGTTCTTCAATTCCTGATTGTTCTTTGCAAGCTCGATCATTTCGCCGACGGAGACATTCTTTCCGGCGTATGTATAGACGGTCATCGCGCGGACGGACGGAGTGACCGTGCTGTCCCATTTTGCATCGTTCGTTGTTTTCGACGTATCTACCGCTGCGGAGAATGCTTTAACCGTTCCGTCATCCTGTTTGAAGGAATAGAGCGAACGGATCTTGTTCACCATGGTGTTGTAATCATACTGGAAACGGTAGTTCTGATATTCCGTCTTCAGCTGTTGTTCCATTTCTTTATAGGGGGGGATGCCCTGCGCTTTTTCCCGTTTGATGATGTGGAATCCGAACTGTGTCTTGATGATTCCCGAGATCTCGCCGTCCTTCAAATTGAAGAGGACCTCGTCGAACTCACGGACGGTCCGGCCGCGGTCGATGAATCCCAGATCGCCGCCCCGTTCCGCGCTGTACTGGTCATCGGAGGACGACTTTGCGAGGTCGGCGAAATTCTTTCCTGCTTTGATGGAATCGAGGACCGCACTGATCTCTTTGTATGCGCGCGCGGAATCTTCCGCACTGGCGCCGCGATTCAGACGTTTCATGATGTGGCTTGCCTGCACCGGGCCGTTGTTATCCTTCACTTCGGTCACTTTAATAACATGATATCCGAACTGTGTCCGGACCGGCACCGGGGAGATCTCGCCTGGCTTTAGACTGTATGCTGCATCTTCAAATTCCGGAACGAGCTGACCGGTGCTGAAATAATAGAGGTCCCCTTTGTTCATCTGTGCTGAAGGGTCGCGGGAGTTGTTCAGCGCGAGCGATTCGAACGAATATCCCTTTTTCAGTGAGTCGATCACCTTCATCGCATCCTGAAAACTCATCAGTGTATCTACCGGATTGACCGAAGGGACTCCCACGAGAATGTGACTTGCGCGGATCGATTTCAGTTTGCGCTGATACATTTTCTCCAATGCCGGTTTGGTGATCTCTTTTTCCAGCATATACGAAACCGCCAGGTTCTTGCGGTATTCGTTCAATTCACTGCGCAATTCTTTATCGTTTCCGTAACCGAGTGCGTATGCTTCTTTCACTTTCAGACGGAATTTCACATAGAGATCGAGGAATTTTTGACGGTCTTCCAGCGAAGTCTTTGCCGCTGCTTCCAAGCCGCCGTTATTCTTTGAATAGATCTGTTCAAATTCTTCAACGGAGATCTTGTCTCCCGCGATATCTGCAACGTACGTTCCGCCGCCGCAGCCAATGATTCCCGCAAACAATGCGAAAACAACCGTGGTCATCATTATCGATTTCAAACGCATACGTGAAAAACTCCTCTAAAAGGTGGATAAGTAACGGTGAAAAACCTTGTAAGTATATAAAAATACTGAAATTAGGGCAGACAAGCAATGTTTAGACACGGCTGCTGCCTGTGGCCGGAAGTTTGACGTGCGGGAAAATACCAATGTTCCCAAGTGGTTTTTCACTCCCAACTTCTCTATTTTGGCATATGGACTTTTACGGATCATTTTTCTGCTCATTTTGCGGTGAAGAAAACGAGGTTTTTGTCGAGCCGGAAGGGGGAGAGGCGCAGATGATGACCGAGGATTGCTCCGTCTGCTGCCGTCCCAACGTCCTGCGCATCCGTATTGTCGAACAACAGATCATTATAGAGTCAGAATTCGAAGGATAACCCGATGACACCTCTGCAATTCCGTGATTACGCCGAGAAACAGCTCTCTCCGACCGAACCGTTGTTCCTTCTGGTGCCGACAGAACAGAAGGACTGGAAACCGACCGAGGAATCATTCACGACCGGACAATTGATGTATCACATGGCGTATGCGCTGAAATTCAATGCGGACGGGATCCTGAAGAATGAATGGGCGCTGCCGTCGCTCCGCCATGTCTTCATTACGAACCGAAGAACTCCGAGCGCATCGGTCCAGGAATGCGTGGATCTCTATAGAACGAATGCAAAATACTTCCTGGATATTTTTTCCACGTTGAGTGAAGAGGAGTTTGCAACAGGTGAGTTGGATACGCTGCAGCTCGGCCGTACGCAGAAATGGCGAATGTCGTTGTTCGCACTCGAACATCATCTGAATCACAAAGCGGAATTGTTCATGTATCTGAAAATGATGGGAGTGAAAGTGACCTCCAGAGAATTGTATGGGAATTTAGGGTAGAGTTGTGCGGCTTCGAAGGGGTCGGTGAAATATTCTGGAACAAATCAAAAGGACGCCGTCGGCGTCCTTTTGATTTTAAAGCAAAGGCAGGTGTAGTCCACCTTTAAGGTGGACTACACCTGGAGGATTGGTTTACGCCGCGGTTTTCAGCGACTGCCGAGCGAGCAGGAACGATGCCGCAAGGAAGACGACGAATCCCGCCGCCTCGAGAAGAACGATCCGCAGATTTCCGATACCGATCGTGAGATATCGGAGAAGATCGGTGTGCCAAGTGAGAGGATTCGCATACGAAAGATATTTCAGCCACACCGGGACCGCATCGAGCGGATAGAACATGCTGCTGACGAACATCAGAACGAAATACGCAACGTTGATGAGAGTGTTGAATGTATCATTCCGTTTGATGCGGAATGCGACAACGGAAAGTGCGAAGAACCATCCGGCAATTCCCGCCATCACGGCAAGGATCGTCAGCGGAAGCATCGCAACACTGATGTTGATGTGCAGCAGGAAGACCGCCGCGGTGAGCGTTAATGTTGTCTGCACGAGGGACATGATGCATTGGAAGATCATCTTACCGAAGAGGAACTCACCGCGTGTCATCGGATAGGTGAGGAACTCGTAGAAGATACCGTTGTCCCGGTCCACAAAGAATCCGTACGCCTGATTGATGGCGCTGCCGAAGCAGGACATGGAGAGAACGCCCGCCAGAAAAAAATCATTGTATGAAACGGAAACACCGTCCGTCACCATTCCGATACCGACCGCGCGATTGAATCCCACACCGAACATCAGCAGATAGAGCAGCGGAACGGCCATGTCGAAGAAGAGCCACATCAGACTCGTCAAACGGATGAGTGCATCACGATATACCACGGCGATCACATTGTTCATGTTGAAGACCCCGCTTTCTTCGCGTCGATCAGTTCCACGAATACATCCTCGAGCGATGCGGTGGAGATCTCGAAATGCTTGAGTGCGCCGGAGGATTGGGCGAGCGAGAGGATGCTCAACGCCACATTGTGCTCGCGTACGGTGATGTTCGCTTCATTGTTGATGATGTCCAATTTTACGGGAGCGAATTTCTGGATCAGTTCCTCCAGTTCCTTTCCCATCTCGTTGAACTTCAGCGAGAGGTAGAACATCTGCAGTCCCATCTTCTTCACTTCATCCGTGGTGCCGTTCGCGACGATCTTACCGTGATTGATAATAGCGATGGCGTCGCACAATTCTTCGGCCTCTTCCAGCATGTGCGTGGTGAGCAGTATCGTCCGTCCCCGCTGTGCTTCTTCGCGGATGGCGCGGACGGTCGCGCGTTTGTTGAATGTATCCATGCCGGTGGTCGCTTCATCCAGAAAGACGATCGGCGTATCCACCAGGAACATCTTTGCTACCTGCACGCGCCGCTTTACACCGCCGCTGAGGTCCACCGCTTTTTGATCGATCACATCGCGGAGTCCGAACAATTCCGTTACATGGTCCATCTTCTTCGCAACTTCAACAGCGGACATGCCGTGGAAGCGGCCGAATGTGAGGAAATTATTCCGCACGGTCAGATAGACATCCAGCGCATTTTCCTGAAGCACCACACAGAGACTTTTTCGGACATCGAGCGGATGGGACACAACATCGAATCCGTTGATCGACACTTTGCCCGATGTCGGAAGGATGAGCGTGGACATGATCTTGACGGTCGTCGATTTTCCGGCGCCGTTGGGACCGAGAAGTCCGAAGATCTGTCCTTTCTCCACATCGAGTGAGATATCATCCACTGCACGGAGAGGTGACTCCCCTTTGCGCGGATATTCTTTGACGAGATTCGTTATGGAAATTGCTTTATGCATATTCAAAAGCTAAAACTCGGATAAAAAAACTGTTCTCTCTCAGCCACCAAAGCACTAAGACACCAATTATGAGAAAGAGACCTCTAACAAATTATAAAATCCTTTCCATTTTGAGCGGAGCGAGAAATCTTTTCGATATGATTTGACAAATATCTCAGATTCCTCGTCGCTTCGCTCCTCGGAATGACATGGATATAGAGTTTTTTAGGAAGTCTCAATAAATTATTTATTACTACCTTCGATCAGATCGGTCAACTGCTTGATGATGTGCGCCGTTGCACCCCACACCGGTTCTTTCCACACGTGATAAAAGTAGACCTCACGCCGCATACCTTTCAACTCCCGCGTCTCCAATGTTCTCAGCGAATGGTCCAGGAATTTTTCGAGCGGTATCAACAGCACTTCGGCAACTTCGTCCGCACTGGTTCTCAGCTCCGAAAGACAGTCGATGTATCCGACGACCGGTGAGACGATGAACCCGCTTGGTATATGGATATCGTCGAGCAGTCCGAGGATCTTGATCATGGAACGCGGGATGCCGATCTCTTCCTCAACTTCTCGAAGCGCTGTCGCCGTTTCGGATTCGTCTCCGTCGTCCACCATTCCGCCGGGAAAGGAGATCTGTCCTTTGTGGTGCTCAACGGAATCGGTCCGCTTGGTCAGTAAAAGATGCAAATGATTCTCTTTATTGACAAGCGTTACCAGTACACACGCTTTCCGCGAACCGTCGGCGGACATGGTGGTCCTGCGGTGTTGTGCGAGAGCGGATGCGATATATTCGTATGTGATCAAATGTATAGAACGGTCAGAACCTGCTTGAATCTCTGCCGAAAATAAACGCTTTCATCCAGTCAAAAACAACAAGAATCTTATTCTTCCAGCTGACAAGTTTGGTAAGATATGCGGAGCGCCAGAAGATCCATGTGGAGAATCCTCGTCCTTTCACCTGCGGCAGATCCGCCAGTGCGCGGTTGCTGCCGATGTATGCGAGCATTCCTCTGTGATGATAGATGAACGGCGATACGGGACGGTCCTTCGCTACCGCGTTGAGATATTTCGCAAGATAGTATCCTTCCTGCTGTGCGACCTGCGATGTCGCGGGGAGAAGATTCCCTTCAATGGTTGCGCAGTCACCCAACGAGAAGATATGTTTGAATCCCTTCACTCGGAAATATTCATCCGTCAGCAGCCGCGAGCCGCGGTCCTTTTCGAACGGAAGTGATCTCACGAATTCCGTCTGTGTATTTCCGGTGGACCACACCATCATGCCGTACGGAACGCGCGAACCGTCCTTCAGCAGGATCTCATTCGCTTCCACCTTCGCCACGACCGACTGCAATCGAACGGATATTTTCTGACGCTGAAAGATCTTGATGGTGTATTCACTGAGTGCTGCATCGAATGTGTTCAGGAGTGCATCACCCGCTTCGAATAATGTGATGCTCACATCCGCCACGATGTTCGGATACGAATCCACAAGATCCTCCGTCAGGAAGTCGTGCAGCTCCGCGGCGAACTCCACGCCGGTCGGACCGCCGCCGACCACAACGAAATGGAGCAGGCGTTTCCGTTCCTCGAACTGCAGGTTTGGTGTGCTTGCCCGTTCGAAATTCTCGATGATGCGCTGACGGATCGCGCGGGCATCGGTCAGTTCTTTCAGGAACAATCCATACTGTTCCACTCCCTCGATACCGAACGTGTTGCTCACAGCGCCGACGCCGATGATCAATTGATCGAACGGAAGATCGAATTCATTCCCGTCCAACGCATTCTTGCAGTGGATGGAATTCTTCGCGGTGTCGATGCCGGTGCAGTATGCGTGATAGTATGTGATGTTCTCTTTCGCGCTGCGGATCGGTTCGATGATGGAGCGGAATTCGATCGTGCCGACCGTCGTGCTCGGAAGGAGCGGTGTGAAGATGAAATGGTTCCGCGGACTGACAACGACAACATCATAGAGATTTGTGTCCACACCTTTCAGTGTGCTGAACGAGCCGAATCCGCTGCCGAGGATGATCAATTTTTGTTTTTGAGTTTTCATAGTCGTATTATTTGTAATCGGATAAATCACTCTTAAAATACTCATTTTTTGGCAGAATTACCCGATATTTGGTGTTCTGAGACACATGTCCGGTTAAACTAAACAACGGACCGTCGTGTCCAACAGGCCTTGAGTTCAATTCAATACCAACAATTTTTTCAGGAGATCCGTTATGATGTCACGCCGTTTGTTCTTCGTTCTGATCGTCTCAGCGATCCTTTCCATCGGTGTTCTTGCCCAGCCGCGAAACGGCGAAGGACGCGGAGAAGCGCAGTTAAAGAAGCTCCAGGAAAAGGTCGGACTCACCGATGAACAGACCGCGAAAGTGAAAGAGATCCTGCAAAAAGCACGTGAAGAAGGTCGCAAGGCATTCGAGAACGGTGACGGAGACCGCGAAGCGATGCGCGAGATGATGATGAAGAGCAGAGAGAAGAGCGATGCCGAGATCATGAAATTATTGACGAAGGAACAAAAGCCGAAATTTGAAGCATTCAGAAAAGAACAGAAGAAAGAAATGGAAGAACGGATGAGAGAACGACAATAACCTCATTCACAAAATTCATAAAGGAGCAATCATGAAGAACGGAACACTTTTTTTTACCGCAGTTGTCATTTTCGGAATGATGATCACGGGATGCAGCAAGAGTACAGAACCGTCGCCGGACAATTCCGTGCTGTATGAAGATGCAGCCGAATCGATCTCCGCAGCGGTCGGTGACGAGAGCGGAGGAGCCACGGAGAATTTTGCCGATGTAATGATCGCCGGAGGCGGCGGTTCATTTGCATCAGCCGCACCGGTCATCGATGGTGCTGATCTCGTCACCGCGGGAACACCGGTATATGATTCCACCACAGGATGGTGGTCCGTTTCGGTGAACCGTTCAGTGGACAATGCGCTTGTGCAGCGTTCCATTACGCGGGAATACAAATATCAATTCCAGAAGAACGGTGTTGTGCAGAAGAATTTCGTTACCGGAAGCGATACTGCCACTGCGCTGAAGTTCAGGATTGTCAGCGGTACCGGCGTAATGAAGAATCCGCGCGTGTCGCATACGCTCACGCAATTGAAGGGCGCGTGGACGTCATCCAATCTCAACAAAGATACCGTAACGATCACATTGGACAGCACATACGTCCGCTCAGCGATCGATACGATCAAGACCCGCAACATGACCCGCACTCACACCGGGACGCTTACGCTGACCAGTGTGAATGTGAAAGCGCCGCGCTACCGTCCATTGCTTGCTGCTTCATGGAGAAGCAATTTCCATCACGCCATCAGCGGGACGATCAGCGGTAATTATACCGCATCAATCACCATACAGAGGGGTGAATTGTATAAAGACCGTTCCATTGACCGCGACTTTACGATAACGGTCGGCGGCGGTGAAGGTTCTCTAACGATCAGCAGAGGCGGAAATTTTGGGATCGATCTGCACGACGGACAAAGGAAATAAAAGCAACTTCAGTTTTGAACAAAAGGGCAAGCATTTCTGCTTGCCCTTTTCTATTTTACGGCATGCGCAGATACGTTATTCTCATTCTTACAGTTTGTTCGCTGAATGCACAGACGCTTCCGCTGCCTGCCAGGAATGTCTCGGCTCCATTAGGGATTCAGCTCTATTCCAAATTAGCGTCCCTCGCGCGCGCAGCACGGGAAGATTCCCTGTTCTCCATGATCGCGCAGGGAAATGTTCCGGACTTTCTGCGGACCCTTACGAAGATCACTACCGTCAAAACGATCAACGGCACATCCTACACACTGGAATATTTTGTAACGCCGGATTATCTCTCCATCGGACACGACACAGATAATTTTTTGATGCCGATGACGCCGCTCCTCGCTCAGCGTCTTGCAAATTTGACGAAGTGTACACTGCCGACAGCGAAGATGGTGGACCAGATCTATTCCGCTGCAGTCGTTAAACTTCGTCCTCAGCCCATTCCGCCCGATGCGAACATGATCACGGTACCGAGATTCTTTCAGCATAACGACTCGGTGAAAGCGCTCCGTGTTCCGCTGATCACGTCATTTCCTCTCGGCTCACTGGTCGGCGGGACGAAGAAGGATGTGGTGATCGATAAAAAGGTGTATTCGTGGATCAAAGGGACTGTGCCGAAGCCCGTCGTCATCTACGGATGGCATCAGCTGAATGGTGTGCCGATCCAACCGACATACAACGGACATGAAGAGACGTATGCGGATTACAGTCACGGAGTCCGACTGGTTCAGCGCATGGCGAAGATCAACGGCGCGGATATTTCGCTGATCGATATCCTGCAGGATCCGGTCTACTATCAACTGCTCAGCGATACAGTGCTCATCAAACCGTATTATGGAAGTCTCACCGCTGCGGAAGGAATGAACGAACCGGCGCCGGCCATCTTCGAGTTGAAACAGAACTATCCGAATCCGTTCAATCCTTCGACGAATGTCGCATTCCGGATCGATGCAGAGACCCCCGTGTCGCTGAAAGTGTACGATGCAATGGGACGCACCATCGCTACGCTGGTGGACGGTCAGCTGCAAAAAGGGAATTATACCGTCCGTTTCGGCGGAGCAGCAGGGGAATATTCTTCGGGCGTCTATTTCTGCCGGCTGCAGACACCAACACATTCGCAGACACAAAAAATGACGTTGCTCCGATAAATCCTGTCTCATCTTGATGATTGTCGAAATAATTCCGCCGGTTGTTCCCGTTTCCCGTATTTCATTGTATATTGCCAGACCTAAAAACTGAGGAGAATCCATGAGATCGTTCGTGCTGTCCGCCGTTGCACTCATTTCATTTGTGTTTGCGCAGGAGAATGAAGCAATAAAATACATCCAATACGATACGGATGTCATCACACCGACGGAATATAAGGTGCGCCGTGATTCCGTGATGAAGATGATCGGACCGGATGCTGCGGCTGTCTTCTATTCGGCGCCCGAACGAATGCGCAACGGCGATGTGGATTATCTCTACCGACAGTCCGACAACTTCTATTATCTCACCGGTTTCACCGAACCGAACTCCATGCTCATCCTTTCGCCGAAAGGGATCCGTGTGAAAGTGAATGATTCCACATCTGTGACGGCGAACGAGATCCTCTTTGTGCAGTCGAAGAATCCGATGGCGGAAGCGTGGACAGGCCGGCGGTACGGTACAGAGGGGGGAATGAAACTGATCGGCGTTCAGCTGGCGGTGGTGAACGACAAGTTCAAATCGGTGTTCCAGCAGACGCTCTATTCCGGGATCAAATATCTGTATGTGCAGTCCATTACCACGGATGTTTCCGGGATGCTGAAGGACCTGCTTGCTCCCGTTGTGACCTTCATCGATAATTCAAAACGGTACAATTCCAAACTCGAACTACGCGATCCGAATGCGATGGTGAACATGATGCGCATCATCAAATCGAAACAGGAGATCGATATGCTGCGCAAGGCGACGGAGATCAGCGCTATTGCGCATCAGCAGGCGATGGCGTCCGTGGAACCGGGAATGTACGAATACGAACTGCAGGCGCTGTATGAATATGCGTTCCAGCGTCAGGGTGCGGAGTATTACGGTTATCCCTGCATCAACGGTGCGGCGGAGAATTCCGTGATACTGCATTACAATTCCAACCGGAAGAAGATCAATAACGGCGATGTCGTCCTGTCCGATTGCGCTGCCGAATACCGCGGATACTCCAGCGATGTCACCCGTTCGTATCCCGCAAACGGAAAATTCACGAAGGAACAGAAAGAGATCTACACAATCGTGCTGAACGCGCAGAAAGCCGCGATTGCGGTGATGAAGCCGGGAGCGAATTGGAGCGATGTGTCGGCAGCGGCGGATTCGGTGATCGCGAACGGATTGTTCGCACTCGGCATCACGAAACAAAAAGAAGGAATGAGTTTCAGAAAATTCTTCAATCACGGACTCGGACATGCGGTCGGATTGAACGTGCATGATGTGGGACAATCAACGCTCGCGGCCGGAATGCTCTATACGGTGGAACCCGGTATCTATATCCCGGAAAAAGCCGAAGGCGTGGATCCGAAATACTTCAACATCGGAATCCGCATCGAGGATGTCTTATTGGTGACAGAAACGGGAAGCGAGAATCTTTCCGCCGCCGCACCGCGCGAGATCAGCGACATCGAATTACTGATGAAGAAAAAAGGGATCGGTAATCAGCCGTTGAAATAAAAATATTTGCCACATGAGACCCGTTAGCGAATGGATTAATCCATGCGCTAACGGGTTTTCATTTTCACACATTGCTTTTCTCAAAATCCAGCAGCCACTTCTTTCTCCACAATCCTCCTCCGTATCCCGTCAGCGTTCCGTCATTCCCGATCACGCGGTGACACGGAATGACGATTGAGATCCTGTTGCAGCCGTTGGCGTTCGCAACGGCGCGGACCGCTTTTGCATTCTTCACACGCTTTGCCTGTTCCTTATATGACACCGTCTCTCCGTATGGAATGGAATGCAGCTGTTTCCATGCTTCATTCTGAAACTCCGTTCCCGGCGTGACGAGGGGGAGTGTGAATCTCTTCCGCGTGCCGTCGAAGTATTCCTTCAATTCCTTCTGCAGTTTCTCCAGATGTCTGTTCGTTCCGAAGAGGATCGTTCCGTTCAATCGCTTTCGGATGTCGCGCAATTCTTTTTCAAGCATCCGCCTGTCCGTATACTCCAGCAAACAGATGCCGTCATCGGTCGCGCAAGCGAACATCGGTCCCAGCGGCGTGGTGAACCGTGTGATGGTGATGATCGTTGCCGATGAATGAGCGGAAGGCGCCGTGCCGATGAGTGAACGGAAAGCATCACTGAATCCGCTCAGAGAACTGAAACCGCTGTCGAACGCCGCGGTGGTGACCGTTTTTCCATCAGCTAATTTTTTGAATGCGCTGTTGATCCGCATCATCCGCTGATATCCCTGGAATGTGATGCCGTGATTCTTCTTGAACCAGCGGCGCACCTTGTTCGGTTCGATGTTCATGGAGCGGAGGTCGCCGTCCTTCAGTTTTGCGAGAGGATCGTTGGTGATCCGTGACAGGATCTTTCTTATCTCTGCCGGAGCATCACCGGGGACGGTCATGGGGGAGCAGACCTTGCAGGGACGATATCCGTGCAGAATCGCTTCTTTTTGTGTGGAAAAATACTCAACATTCTCCCGTTTCGGTTTGCGAGCAGTGCAAGTGGGGCGGCAGAAAATGCCGGTTGTTTTAATGCCTGCATAGAAGGTCCCTTCAAAGGTGCTGTCCTTTTTCAGAAGGGCTTGATACATGGTGTTCGGTGTCAGCTTCATTGTTTTTATGAACAATATAGGTCATCCTTATGAATGGTGACAACCGAAAAATTGACAGGGAATTTTTTAGGGAAAAATGAAACGATGGCGGATATTGGATTCCGGATGTAAAATTTGGAAAAAATAAAAAGATGCTGGATTCTTGGCTGCTGGATATAATCAAAAAAAAGCGCGGACTGAAGTCCTCGCCTGCTATAGTGTTCTTCTCCGTGGTTCCTGATTTTTTGCTTTCGTTTTATTCGTGGAGAACAATTCATGTGTGCGGACTTGCCCGCCAAACGACTTGGCGGGTAAACCGTCCGCACATTCATTGATGCTTTTCTTTGTGTCCTCTGTGGCTCCGTGGTAATAAAGCTATGCGGTCTCCAGTTCTTTTACCTTCACGCATTCCAACGCCTGATCGATATCCGCGATCAGATCGTCGTAATGTTCCACGCCGACCGAAAGACGGATAAGCTGCGGTGAGATGCCGAGTTCTATTTTCTCCGCTTCATCGATGTCCACATGCGTCATGGTCGCGGGATGTTCGGCGAGACTCTCGGTGCTTCCGAGACTGACGGCGAGTTTGATCAATTTCAGATTGTCGAGGAATGCGAACGCTTCCTTCTCGCCGCCGACGATGTCGAAGGAGACCATTGCGCCGGGAGAGAGACACTGCTTTTTGAAGATCGCAAACTGTGCGGGATTCGATTCATCAAGGAATCCCAGATAATTCACCCGTTCGATCTTCGGATGGGTCCTCAGGAATTCCGCGACGCGTTTTGCGTTCTTTGCCTGCGTTTCCATTCGAACTTTGAGTGTCTCGAGACTCCGCAGCAGCAGCCAGCCGGTCCATGGTCCCGCCATATTCCCGAGGAATGTCCGCAGCGTTTTGATCCGTTTGATGATGGCCGAAGAGCCGAGCACTGCGCCGGCGATCACGTCGCTGTGTCCGCCGATGTATTTGGTGGCGGAGTAGAGGACGATATCCGCGCCGTGTGTCAGCGGATGCTGCCAGAGCGGACCGAAGTACGTGTTGTCGACAGCTAGATAGACCGTCTTCGCTTCGGTGGAATAGTATTGAGCAATATCGGTGCACGCAGCGATGTCGATAAGGTCGTTCGTCGGATTCGCCGGAGTTTCGATGTAGATCATTTTCAATGTCTCTGCATGACCGCTGTCGTTCACAATGTCGATGATCTTTTCGCGTGACTGTCCAGTTTTGAAACGGATGATGTTAATGCCGAACTGTGTCAGCACATGCTGCAGCAGATGCTCCGTTCCTCCGTACAGCGGGGAACTGTAGAGGATGGTATCGCCCGGTTTCAGGAATTCGAGCAGCACAGTGGAGATGGCGGACATGCCGCTCTCGAATACCGCGCAATCTTCCGCTTCATCCCACAACGTGAGACGGTTCTCCAGCACTTCAAGATCGGGATTGTTGATGCGGCTGTAGATGAGTCCCATCTTTTCATTCGGACGCTGGTCGCGTTTTCCGTACGCGACCTCGAAGAATGCTTTTCCTTCTTCAGCGGTCTTGAAGACGAATGTGGATGTCTGGAAGATGGGACATTTGATGGCGCCTTCGGACCATTCGGGATTGTATCCGTAGGACATCATTAAACTTTCGGGGTGGAGTTTTCGGTCGTTCACGGGAGATTCCTTTTTTAAATAGATTGATGGTACCGTTAAGAGCATCTTAACAGCGCAATGCGATGCGGAATCACTTCAGAAGTGAACGCGTGCGAATGTGGTGATCGGTTGAGGCATTGGGACCTCGGAAAGAGTGGTTGTTCAAAGATATTTAGGTAAAAATACTTTTGAATTGTCCGGTAAGCAATATCCAATTCGGGCAGAAAAAGATCAACGAGGGGGAATTCAGACCGAATGGTCGATTATAACTGACCTCTCTCATCCATCCATATGTTGGACGAGAGGAGGTCTACACCGAAGTCTATTTGAGTCCGCTCGGCATTCTCGGTGACGAAAGGAGAGCTTCAAATGCTTCCCATCGTTTCTTTTCCGAGGGATTCTTTCCGCTCTTTTTTTCGATATATGAACGGACGAGGTCCTGACCAAGATTGTAGTTGATCACATAGCTGCGGTATTTTTCGATGAACTTCAGTCGTTGTTCTGCACGGGCAGGATCGAACATTGCGTACGATGTGAGCCAATGCAGGGTCTGTTCTTTGGTGAATGTACCGTTCAAGTATCCGCGGGCTGCTTCGTTCCCGGCATACGCGAGTTTTCCGAAGAGAGACTGCACGTTGTAATACTGTTCCGTCTTCGACGGATCGAGTCCGGCAAGCGGGAAGAGGATCTCTTTCTCGAACTTCATCCGTTCTGAGTGTGGGAGAACAACTTCAATTCCGTAGTTGGCCGAGCCTTCGGCTATGAGCGATTGAGGACTGAAGAGAGGATAGACACAGAATTCCTTCCATCCTTTTTTATTCAGCAGTTCGGTTTCGAGCAGCACGTTGTAGACATGGTGTCCGGGATATCCTTCATGTGCGGCCAGGTCCACCGCACGGTCGATGAAGATGGGAAGATCGGTGTTCACCTGGATCAAACTGTGGGAATTTCCCTGATACCAATTGTAGCCGCTCCACGCTTTGTTGTTCACATATTCCACCACGAAACTCTCTGACGCCGGCAGGTCGATATATTTCTTTGTCCGCTTTCTGCACTCGTTGATGGCGGCGGTGAAGACCGTATCCAGTTTTTCCTTCGGAATGATGAATTGATTCCTGAATTGCTGGTACCGTTCGCCGATCGTCCCTTTTCCTGCGGGAAGTTTCTTGTCGAGTTCTTTCAGGATGTCTGTGAAATGCGATTCGGAGAATGAGGGAGGGACAGCATCGTATAACTTCTTCGCTTCTTCATCGAAGGAATATTTCGTTCCCCTCAGCATGTCGATCTTCGCCGAAGCCGCGGTCAACTGTTTCACCAAATAAGTCTTTCGGAGGGTCTGCGCAGCATCCCGTTTCGGAACGCGGATCCGTTTGGCGTGTGAAAGGATCGCTTCAGCGCGGTCTTTGAGCGCTGTGAGCTGCGGTTTTACTTTTTTTGCAGACTCCTGCCATTCTTTCGGACCGTAATAAGCATCTACATAATCCGCATCGTGCTGACCGATATCGAGTACCAGTCGGACGTATTGTTCGGCGACATTATCCATGGTGATCGGGGGAAGATGTTTCCGCTGTGTGAACGAAAACATGGTAACGATAGAAAGCATTGCAATGAATTTCATTCTGTTCCCGCATGATATAGTGTGTATTCTTGTGCACTTCTCTATGTTCTTTCTGCCCGCCGAAGGCGGGTGTGGCTAGCTCTTCCTGTGGACCATCGTCGGTGCTGATTGATCCGTTGTCATCAGAACGATAGTATTCACATTCACATGAGCAGGACGGGTCGCTGCCCAGACGATCGAATCGGCAATATCATCCGGCGTGAGCGGCGAGAGTCCTTCGTACACTTTCTTTGCCCGTTCACTATCCCCGCGAAAACGGACAACGCTGAATTCCGTTTCGACCAGACCGGGATCGATGGAGGTAACACGGATGGGTGTACCGAGCAGATCCATTTTGAGTCCCTGCGACAGCGCATTCACGGCAAATTTCGTGGCAGCGTAGACATTTCCTTTCGGGTAGGTCCAATGACCGGCGACGGAACCGATGTTGATCACATGACCTTCGTTCCGTTCGATCATTCCCGGTAGCACGGCGCGTGTAATATAGAGCAGTCCTTTGATGTTCGTGTCGATCATTTCCTCCCAGTCCTCGATCTTTGCATCCTGGAAATTATCGAGTCCGCGTGACAATCCGGCGTTGTTCACCAGAACGGAGATCCTTTTCCACTCGTCAGGGAGTGCGTTCAAGGTCTTCTCCACCTGTTTTTGATCGCGCACATCGAGTGTGAATGCATGCGTCTTCACACCGTACAAGGATTGAAGTTCTTTGGCAAGTGCTTGGACCTTCTCACCCCTGCGAGCGCAGATAAGGATGTGAGCGCCGAGTTTTGCGAACTGCACTGCTGATGCTCTTCCGATGCCGGATGAAGCACCGGTGACAAAGACGATCTTTTCTTTAAGGTCGGTCATAATTATTCAATGAAAGGATAAATGAAAATTTACAAAACATCAGATATTGAGTATATCCTATATGATATTTTGAGTACAATGTTATGGTCAACTTATTACAATTTATTCCGATATGCCAATCCTATCGGTGAATACCGGATCGTCAATCCTGCGATGAACTGATTCCGGTTTCCCAGAGACGTAAAGAATCCGGGGGAGATCCCCCACAGATCGATCACGCCCGGATACAGGTTCAGGCGGAGCTTCTCGTTGTTCCTGTTGGAGGCCATCACTGAGAAGAGAAGGGAATTATCACGGTCGTAATAGATTCCTGCCATCCATCCGAGTGTCACGCTCACCGTGCGGGCTCCGTTTGTCACATCCACGGTGCGGAGCTGCATTTGTGTTGTGCCGGCAGCGAAGGAGATGCTTTCGTTGTTCTTCCTCAGAAAAGAGAGACCGAGCAATCCGTTGTCCCCGAAATGAAAGAAGAGACTTGTCTTCGGTGCGAACGGCAGATGATATTTCATCACATAATATTGTCCGTGGTTCTCCAAAGTGTGGAATTCGGGATTCCACGCGGGCTGACCCTGCCAGGTTGTCGTGTGAAGTGTTGAGCTGAAGAATTCCGCGACTGCATCCGACGAGAAGAGGATGATGCCGCCAAGATCGAACAGATACACATCCGCGATCGGATCGACATTTGGTCCGATGAATGCATCATTCTCCACCGCTTCGTTGATGAAGTGATACGTGGCGGCAGTGAGCCCCGCAAACAGTGACGGAAACGGAAAATCATGATACGCATACCATTCCGATATCATGCGGTAATCGACCCCTCCGCCGATAAGATGCAGCGTATAATTAGGGAACCATTGCGCCTTATCCAGCGAGAGACTTGTCGGAAATACTTCCTGTCCGATGAATCTTCCCCAGCCGAATTTATTGATCTGTGTGAACGGGTCCTTCAGATTGTCCCAAAGATTTCGTGCGCCGGTATTGAAATTGATCTTCGACAGCTGGCGTGAATGGGTGGCGGACTGAAGAATATCGAGTCCTGAATTGATGATGAGAGAGCCGGGATTGACGAGTGCTTCGGATCCGTACTCCTTGCCGTGATAGAAGTAGTACGTGTCCTGAGAACGGAGTGTTCCGGAAACAGAAAGCAGGAAAAATAAAAGAAGAAAGGATCTCATCCGTTCCGTGATCGTTCGTGAATGATGATAAGATACGATTGAAAAGGATGAATTGAAAATTGTATGTGAGAAAATATCGGAATGAACTGTTACGGCTTACCCGTCAGGTCCAGCATATGTGTTTCGGAGTTCTTCAGATACGGTTTGAACTGCGGATCCTCGAGTGAGGAGAGTTTCTTGACGATATCCGCGAGACGGTGACCATTCGCCATCATCGTGTCGATATCCTGTTTCAGTTCGGATTCGCGCGGAGTGCCGATCTTCTTCTTCATCACCTGCAGTGTGAGCATGATGATGCCGAGAGGATTGTTGATCTCGTGACCGACAGTGATGGCCAGTTCGGTGACCGCTTTCTGATGCTGGAACTTTGAGAGTTCCTGCTGCAGCGCGGTGATGCGCAGACCGACGTTCACACGTGCGACGAGTTCTTTATCGTTGAACGGCTTGGTCATGAAATCGTCCGCTCCCTGTTCCATTCCTTCGATCTTATCTTCGGCGGAATCGCGGGCAGTGAGAAGGATGAAGTACGCATACTTCAGGTCCGCATGGTCCTTAATGCGGCGGCAGAATTCGGTCCCGTCCATCTTCGGCATCATCCAGTCGGAGATGATCAGATGCGGACGTTCGTCTTCGGCGACCTGAAGACCGTGCTCGCCGTTCTCGGCGAGATGGACCTCGTATCCGAGGGCGGTCAGACGTTTCTGAAGGAAGGACCGAATATAATTGTCGTCATCAACGACAAGGATCTTAATTGCCATAACTCTCACTTGTTTTCGGGTAACACAGGCTGAACAAATATAACTTTTTCTTTATCAAGAGCAACAGTACCGGCGGGAGCGCCTTTCGGTTTGTGGATATATTTTCTCTCCGTCATTGCTACCGGTACATGTTTGGCGTTCTTCATTTTGCTGTAATACGCAGCAATGGAAGCGGCCTGTTCCACAGCTTTTTTGGTCGGAGTCCCTTCGCCCGTACCCAGTTTCAAGACAACGTGTGAACCGCTTGAACCGCGGGCATGGAACCAGAGATCATTCGGTTTTGCATATCGGAAGGTCAGTAAGTCGTTGTTAACGCTGTTCTTACCGGCGTATACCGTAAATCCGCCCTCCACGGTGAAGATCTTGAACGGCGGCAGTTCTTCCTGTTCTTTATCCGTCATATATCCTAGTTCTTTGACCGTTCCACCAAATGATTGTATGAATATTTTGAGTGAAATACTGTCTGTGACAGCTTTAGATTTCTCTAATATATCGTTTACCGATGTCAATCTTTGTTTTAAAGTCGTCAAATGCAAGCGGGATTCTTCTTTTGCTGTCTTTGAACGCTTCGCTTTCTCAAAATACCGCTCAGCGTTCTTTTGCGGCGTCATTGTCGGTTCAAGAGGGATGGTCACAGACTCGTTCTGTGAGAAGGTGTTCTCAACAACCGCGGATTTCACCCCCTTCACCAGCGTCGGCAAATGTGCCATGATGAGATTACCATACAGTTCGTATTGTTCCGCCCGCGCCGATTCAGCGAGCTCGGCCTCCACAGAGACGATGGTCCGCGCAGCTTTTTCGGATTCCTTCGTCAGCCACGAGGTGATCTCTTTCTTCTTGTGGATGAAACTCTGTGAAGAACGCTCGAAGCTGATGAACTTCTGCAGTCCCGTGAAAAGATCGGGAAATCTCTCGGAACGGAGATGCGAAAGATGCTGAAGCGGGAGCGGTGAGAAGCAGTACGGATTCCGTTCATCAAAATAGATCACCGGCTCCACGGTTTCGATCGTCAACAGCTGCTGTATGATCTCTTTCGCAGATACGTAGACCGCTGATGTCCGCTCGGATGGTTCCTGCTGATGTTCCTTGATCTTCGAGCGGACGATCGTCTCTTCCGCGAGGACCGATCCGAGTTTCGGTAATGCACTTTTCAACGAGCGGACGGGGTCACCGTTATTTTGAAATGTCTCAGCAAAGACATCGAGCGGGGGGAGACATTCGTTGAGTGCGATGGAACGTTTTTGCTCCTGTATCTGCCGCATTTCGGCTTGGATCTCTTTCTTATTCAGGAACGCGTCGAGGATATTCCCATCGCGGTTACAGAGAAGAACATTTGCTTTCGATGCGAACATTTCGACGCAGATCCACAGTTCACCTGAAGTTTTAATATAGATGATCCTGTCGGTCGCGCTCAGATAGACCGATTCGACATGTTTGTCCACCAGTTCCGGGAACAGATCAACGGAATTGGTCCGCATCCTGTTATCCCCGCTCTTTGCCGTCACAAAATTATCCCGCGAATTACAGCTGATAGTGACTGTGTACGGTTCCGGTGCATAGAGAAGGATGGAAAGAGTATTCTTTTCCTGTGAATAAACTTGAGCAATGACGGTCTTCGAGAATTGTTTGTTCAGCAGAGCGGCAATATGGTAGAGCGTAAAATAATTCGATGTCATGAATTAAGATACGAAAATTAGAACGTGGAATTGCAGTGGCGCGACGTAAAACAACGCTGTTTGCAAATAAATGAAAATCACATCTCGCCAAGACGCAAAGTCGCAAAGGAAAAAAAATATTGGTTATGTATCACAACGAATTTTCTAGGGGGAAATACGGTGAATGTATGAACATTAGGTCAGATTTTTTATTATACATTAGCTTTCGACATTGTGAAAAAAATTCACTTGACAAGCAGGGGGAAAATATATATCTTTGTTCAGTTACTAAACGCTGTTCATTAATCAGAAAATCATGGGCTCCGCAGAACGAAAAGAACGTGAAAAGCATGAGATGCGCGAGATGATCCTCGCCGCTGCGAAGAAACTCTTTATCAAAGAGGGTTTCGAGCATGTGACCATCCGCCGTATTGCCGAAGAGATCGAATACAGTCCTGCGACGGTCTACCTCTATTTTGCGGACAAAGATACGATCCTTTGTGCATTGCAGGAACTCGGTTTTCGCGACCTCTTTAAACGTCAGCACGTACTGTCGGCTATTAAAAATCCTGCCGAAAGACTTCGTGCTTGCGGTAAGATCTATATGGATTTCGCTATGGAAAATCAGGAGTGGTATGATCTGATGTTCATTATGCGGGCTCCGATGAAAGCATTTGAAACTCCGGCAGATTGGAATCTGGGTAAAGACACATACGAAGTTCTGCAATCGATCATTATTGATTGCATCGATCAAGGATATTTGAAGGCGGAAAATCCTCAAATCGCTTGCTTCTCATTATGGGCTTTGATGCATGGAGTGGTCTCGATCTTTATCAGGGATCGGGCACCAATGATCCCCAAAGAACATCAAGCGAATGTGATCAACGGAATACTTGATTTCACTATGAGTGAATTGTTGGATAAGTAGCGCCCTTTTTTTTGCCCGTTCACTAAACGTTGTTCATTATATATACGACTATTATTTCATTCACAATTCATTACTCACTATTACGTAAGGAGCTCCATGAAGAAAAGAGATCTTTTCCGCCAAACCATGATGGCGGCAGTTTTCTTGTTCACTGTATTTGCATCCATAAATGCCGGGCCGATCAATGATCCCGCCGGCGAAGGAACAACGAAAGGAAATATTTCGGGAATAGTAGTCGACAAGGAAAGCAAACAGCCGATCCCCAATGTAAGTGTACAGGTCATCGGCACATCCATCGGAATCTCCACAGATATCGACGGCAAGTTCTCCATTAAGAATCTTGATGAGGATGTCTATAAATTGAAATACTCATCCGTGGGATACACGCAGTATATCGAGACCAATGTCCGTGTCGTTCGGAATAAGACCACGATGGTGAAAGAGGTAGCACTCGATGAACAGATCGTATCGGGAGAAGCGGTAGAAGTGACGGCGTCCGTTTTTTCGGCGGACAATGTCTCACCGGTAACGAATTATCACTATTCACTTGAAGAGATCCGCCGTTCACCCGGTTCCGCCGGAGATATCTTTCGTGCGATAGAGACACTTCCCGGTGTTTCGAGCAGCGGCGGTGAGTTCTCGGCATTTTCCGTACGTGGAGGAAGTCCACGCGACAACATCATCGTCGTGGATAATATTCCATTCGACAAAGTTGCGCACTTCGACGGCGGCACCGAGGAACAGGAAGCGCAGGGGGGACGATTCAGCATCTTCACTCCCGGTGTGATCGATGAAGCGAATTTTCAGGCAGGCGGTTTTTCCGCGCGATATGGCGGGAAGAATGCATCGTTCGTTGATCTGAAGATCAAAGAAGGCAACAAGGAATCCGCTACCATGAACGGGACGTATGATGTGCTGGGATGGGAAGTGAATTATGATGGACCAACATATCTTCACGATAAAACATCAATGCTCTTCTCCGCTCGCCATCAGAATTTCAAGACCATTTTGGATATGACTGGTCAGTCAGACCTCGGATATCCAAGCTTTACTGATGTGCTGCTGAAGACGACAACTGAGGTCGACGCGAAAAATAAGATCTCGTTCCTCGGTATCTATTCGCCGGAATTCTTTGAACGGACGATCGATAATGTTTACGAGATCGACGATCAGAATTATGACAACTCACTCGCGACGTCCACCGATACGAAATACCTGATGGGAGTCAATTGGCGTGCGTTGACCGGTTCCGCCAGCGTGTTAGAAAATGCTTTGTATTACAGAGGAAATACAGCTGAATTCCGCAGAAGTAATTCCTATGTGTATCCGTTCAACGGGGTAGTTCCGAAAAAGGAAGATGCGTACGTCCGAAAGGATTATTATCGATATAACAGCAAGGAAAATGAAGTGGGTATCCGCTCGCAGTTCACATACACTCCATCATCGGTCTCATCAATTGCATTCGGTATTCAGGCGAACAATACTTCGTTCGATTATTCATCAAAGCAGATTGAAGCAGAGACGCTGTTCGTGTTCGGAACCAATGATTATCGTCCGAATTCGTCGAATAAATTCATCGTGATCGATCCGGCGTTCATCAACAGTTCACTTTCCACCTCGAAATCCACCGCGGCGGCATTCACTGAGTATACGTACTCGCCGAACGAGGTGCTGAAATTCATCCCCAGTGTTCGTTATGAATACAGTGAATTCAATAAGAAGAGCTATATTTCTCCTCGTGTCAGTGCAAGCTATTTCATCAGTGAGAAAACGAAATTGAGCGCGGCAACAGGTGTCTATTATCAGCCGGTCGAACTGCGGACGATCTCACTGGACGTGCGCAATGCGCTGCTCAAGAATGAAAAAGCGGTACATTACATCGTCGGCATCACGACATATCTTATGGATGATGTGAAATTCACGGCGGAGTTCTACCATAAGGATCTGAGCGATCTGATCGTGAAGACGGACAGGACAAGCGACTTGCGGAAGAATGTGGGAACAGGGCATGCGCGCGGTATCGACTTTGGATTGGTGAAAAAATTCATGGATAAATGGTACGGTCAGCTGAATTATTCCTACTCTTCCAGTCTGCGGGACAATCACGACGGTCTCGGCGAATACCGTTCGGATTTCGATCAGCCGCATATCTTCAATATCCTGTTCGGATATGAATTGAACAGCGAATGGTCGTTCTCCACCAAATGGAAATATGCAACAGGCCGTCCGAAGGATTCGTACATCATCAATTCTAACGTCTTCAACAACACGGGAATGATGCGCTATTCGAAAGAGATCACCGGTAACAACACCGATCGTTTGCCCGATTTCCATACCTGGAACATCCGCGTTGATTACCGGAAACAGATCGGTGATTATGCGATCGTGGCATTCCTCGATATCCTCAATCTATACAATCGGCTGAATGTGAATGAGGAACGATTCATCGAAACGACCGGCAAGATCGATCCGAAAGGATTCCAGATCCTTCCTTCGTTCGGTCTAAAACTTGAATTCTAAACAAAAATTCCTTTTCCGCCACAAAGGCACGAAAACACAAATATGGAAAAATACTAAACACAAATTTAGCCGCTCGAATGGTGCCACGCACTTTGAAAGTGCGTGGCACCATAATCTATTATCAGCAGATTATCTAAATGGAGAAATTATGGACTCTCAATTGCACGTCATTTTCGGTACGGGACCGGTCGGCCGCGCCGTTATGGAAGTATTAGTAACCAAAGGATACCGGGTACGCATGGTGAATCGTTTAGGACGTGCCGATGTTCCCAGCGGTGTTGCGGTAGTCGCCGCCAATCTTCTGAACGGGACCGGAGTGAATGAAGCCGCAGCCGGAGCATCCGTTGTGTATCAGTGTGCGAATCCGGCGTATGACAAATGGCCGGAACAGTTTCCCGGATTGCAGCGTTCGGTATTGAACGCCGCTGCCGGCGCGAAAGCGAAACTGGTCATTGCCGATAATCTCTATATGTATGGAGATACGGACGGTGCACCATTGACCGAAGATCTTCCGTACAATGCGAAAACACGCAAAGGAACGGTCCGAGCGAAGATGGCGCTCGATGCATTGCAGGCACATAGGGACGGGAGGCTGAAGGTTGTCATTGCACGCGGCTCGGACTTTTTCGGTCCGCATGTGTTTGCTTCGGCAATGGGAGAACGTCAGTTCGGTTTTGCAGTGAGCGGGAAGAAAGCATCGCTCATCGGCAACATCGACGTTCCGCATACATTCACCTATATCAAAGATTTCGGAGCAGCACTGGTCACTCTCGCCGAGCATGATGATGTATTCGGACAGGTGTGGCATGTGCCGAGCGCTCCGGCGGTCTCTCAGCGTGAATTCATCCTGAAAATATTTCAAGAATTGAAGATGAAGCCAGAATACAACAGTATGGGAAAGCTGATGCTGATGATGGGCGGATTGTTCATTCCTGCGGCGCGAGAATCCGTTGAGATGCTGTACGAGTTTGAGAAACCGTTCGTTATGGATTCTACAAAATTCGAGAAGAGATTCGGTGTCACCGCCGTTTCAACGGACAACGCTGTCCGTGAAACTGTTCAATGGTATCGGCATCACACTAAATAGAAGGATCTTATGCTACATTCAAAAGATCATCATCATTTTACATGGTTGTCTGTAACTTCATTGTTATGAAGACCGTAATTGTGAATCGTTACGCTAATTTGTTCAAACTCAATTCTGATCCTATGAAATCCATCATTGTTATTCTTCTCTTATCTTCTTTATTCCTTGCTGCTCAGGAAAAACAGATCCACGGATCCATTCAGGGACAACTCATCGACGGAACGACGAATCAGCCGCTTGTCGGCGTGAACATTCTTATTGTCGAACGGCCTTCGTCGGGAGCAGTCTCGGATGCATCGGGCAATTTTACGATCACACAAATTCCTGTCGGTGAGTATAGTATTCGTGCTACGCTCATCGGCTATCAGCAGGCGGTGCTGACGAATGTTGTCGTCTCGACGGGACGAAGCACGAAAGTGAAACTGCGGATGAAGGAGGATGCTGTTCAGGTCGGAACGGTTGAAGTGAGAGCAGATTATTTTTCGACCGAAGGAACGATCGCTCCTGTTTCCACCATCGGACTGAACGGAGCAGAAGTGAAGCGTTCCCCCGGTTCCGCGCAGGATATGCAGCGCATCGTGCAGAATCTTCCGAGCGTTGCGAACAGCAACGATCAGAACAACGAACTGATCGTCCGCGGCGGCTCGCCGGATGAGAATCTTACGGTGATGGACAACATCGAGATCCCGACGACGAACCACTATCCCAATCAGTTCAATTCCGGCGGACCGATCAACATGGTGAATGTCGATCTGATCGAGGATATCCGTTTCTCCACGGGGGGATTTCCCGCACAGTACGGAGACAAACTTTCGTCCGTGATGGATATCTCTCTCCGTGAAGGGGACAAGGAACGGACGATCGCCGGGAACGCGCTTGCGCATTTTGCGGGAGCGGGCGGAGTGCTCGAAGGAGGATTTGCCGGGGGGAAGGGGACATGGATATTCTCGGGGCGGCAGAGTTTCCTTGAGACGCTGGATCAGATCGTCGGTATCACTGCGCTCGGTATCACGGCTGTGCCGAAATATTATGATCTGCAGGCGAAGATGACATATGAATTATCGCCGACACAGAAATTGATCATTAACGGCATTTACGGCGACGATAAGATCATCATCAATGGTACACCGGATGAAGCGAACGATCAGAAACTGAATGTGCACGATTCCACCGGCGTGGAGAATGTTGATGTGGTGACGCGTCAGTTCGCCGTCGGCGCAACACTTCGTTCGCTCTTCGGTGCAGAGGGATATTCCCTCTTTACGCTCTATGCACTCGGCAACAATTACGACGTGTTCGTGACGGAAGATTTCACGGACCGCATCTATGACGCTCAAGGAAAAGTGACCTCGTTCAAGAAACTTATCAGTAATCCTGTCTTCACGAATAGATCGCAGGAGCGGCTGCTCGGTGCAAAGTACGATCTGCTCTATCACATGAACGACGGGAACGAACTGATGATCGGCGGACAGGTGCTGACGACCGTGAATTTCGCGAATGATGTCTATTTCAATTCCGATACGCTCCGGTTCGACTTGAACGGGGACGGCGTCTTTGAGATACCGCAGTCCACCTTCACGAACGGCAGAGTAAAACGTGATCTCACCTTCGGAGAGGAATATAAATTCGGCGGTTATATCAGCGACCGCATCACCATATCCGACCAACTGACGGCAACGGCGGGGGTACGGTATGACTATTTCACGTATTCCGGAAAAGGGAACGTCAGTCCGCGGTTCAATCTTTCGTATGAACTCCTGCCGATGACGACACGGCTCAATGTTGCCTACGGCGAATACTATCAAACACAGTCATTCCCCACATACGGTGATAACACCGGTACGGAAAAGAACCGGCATCTGGAAAATTCGCATTCACGTCATGCGGTGATCGGCATCGAACATATCCTGGATGAAGGGTTGAAGGCGACACTTGAAGCGTACTATAAGACGTACGATGACCTTCCGGTGTCGGAAGAATTCATCCGTGCCTCCGATATCACATTCCGTTCGGACAAGAAGGAGAGCGCGGGGAAACGGACCTCCCGCGGAATTGAACTGTTCGTGCAGCAGAAACAGGTGGAGGATTATTACGGAACATTCTCGCTGTCGTATTCCAAAACAACAACAGAGGATCCGCGGCTGAATCTTCCGGGATTCCCTTCGGTGAATCAGAAAGAGTATCCGGCGGATTATGATTTTCCGTTCCTTTTGACGCTGGTGGGAGGGAAAGTGGTGCATGATGTACGAAAGACGTTGGATGATGCCCCGTTCTATATCAAATATCCTTCCTACATTTTACCGCTGTCGGATGATATGGAATTCAGTATCCGCTTCCGGTATTCATCCGGCAAACCGTACACGAAACGGGAATATACTTCGACCATCCAGCGCCGCGAGGGAGGGATCACCTGGTCCAAAGGCACATGGCACGCATCGAATATCGTCAACGCTGAGCGGTATCCCGACTATCACCGGCTGGACCTGCAATGGCTCAGCCGCTGGCACAATGAAGGATATAATGTGGTGATGGTGGTGGCGCTGCAGAATGTCTATAATAGGGCGAACGTTGCGGGGTATCAGTATCTCAGTGACGGGACGAGGAATACTATCTATCAGTTCTCATTCTTTCCGGTGGTGGGGGCGAGCATCGAGTTTTAAATATTCCTCTCGCAAAGACGCGAAGGCGCAAAAAAGGAATTGATATATTTAAACCTTAGCGGCTTTGCGTCTTTGCGAGATAGTGTTTCACATTTTTATAATACTTTTCGATAATACGTTCGCTATTTCTTTGCGGCATCCTCTTTCAGGATGAATTTCGTGAAGGCGAAGACGATATAGGCGACGATCACGAAATCGATCGTTGCTCCCAGCCAGTGACCGATGGCGAGTTTCAGCGGTCCGATCACCAATTCCCACGTCTGCCACGCCCCCTGCGGAATGAAGATGCCGATTAGCGGCATGATCAGGTCCGACACGGTTGCCGTCACGAATGCATTCACTTTTCCCCCGATCACCACCGCGATCGCGAGTCCGATCACGCCGTATTTCTGTAAGAACGCCATGAATTCGTTGATCATCTTGTTTTCTCCTTAGTGCATTGTTCAGATTCTTCGTCCCGTCGTTAGGAAAACATATGACGGGACTCAGAATGACATTGATGGAAGGGTATAGACCTATTCAATAGAGCGGTGTTACAATATTGCGTAGGAGATCCCCAGAGCCAGGCCTTCTTTGATCTGTGTCTTTGCCGTAACACTGCGGTCGTTGATCAGCTGAACATTGAAGACGAGCGAGATGTATTTGCTCACTTTGGATGACAGCGTGTTGTCGCTGCGGACGACGACGACATCGATGTTGTTGAACGGCGCGAACATTTCCAATTTTGCCGTGAAGAGCGTGTTCTCTTCGATCTTGATCTCCACATCGGTCACGGATTCCAGACCTCCCTCGATCTTCGATGTTTCGATCTGCGGTGTTGTCTTTGCATCGTCGGAATATCCGAATCTGTTCTTGTCGGACACTTCACGGAGTGCGGCACCGAGCCGTGTCTTTACCTGCGCGATCGGCTGATATCCCACGCCGACCGCCTGTGTGAAGTACATGGGATCGAATGCAGAGGAGATCTTGGTCTTCGTGTTCGCAGCATCGTCGTATTTATATCCGTCGTCGAACTGCGATTTGAATGTGGCCGAAGCGTAGGGATTGACGTGTGTGCCGAGTTTGTAGGTAAGGACGCTTTCCAATTCGATCTTATCATCGGTCTTGCGGAGTCCTTTCGAACCGAGTTTTGTCTGACCGTAAGCGATCTTATACGAATTGCTCCAGTTCGTTTCGGTGACATCGCGGACGGATTTTCCGTCGATGCCGAACGTATACGCCAGCGCATTCTCTCCGCCCTGAGCCCAATCCGTGAATGTTACCTGAGTGAGTGTGAGGCCGGTGATGAGAGTATGTTTCCAATTGGATTGTTCTGCCGATGAGTCTGTCTGTGCAACAAGCAGAAGCGGAAGGCACAGGATGACCGTAAAGAGTGATTTCATGTTGTTCCCTTGAGAATGATGAGAGGATGATGTATGCATGTGTGAATATAAATGTTCAACGAACGAAATTCATTATTTAAAATAACAAATCCCGACACACTGTGTCGGGATCCGTTTGACAGTAATAGCGTTGTTACGCTTTGGATACTTTTGCCGCCTGCAGGCCCTTGGGTCCTTTTTCAACTTCGAATTGGACCTTATCGCCCTGGTTCAGCGTCTTGTAACCGTCGCCAACAACCGACTTGTAGTGCACGAACACATCTTCACCGTTCTCACGGGAGATGAATCCGTACCCTTTGGCGTTGTTGAACCATTTCACGGTACCTGTTTCCATAGGGTGCTCCTCTATGTTGTTTCAAAAAAACCCCACTGATCGATTCTCGGTGAGGGTACCACCGGCATGGTGCCACTTTATTGCATTCCGGTCACAGCCGGAATTTTGTGTTTGCCGATCCTCTGTTGTTCAGTAAGATTCTTCTGAGCATCAGGAGCGCATAACAACCCTGCAGTTCGAATGCGGGGGCATTTCAAGTGCATCAACGGTGTTACTGTTTGTTGCCTGCCTGTATTAATAAATATATTTATCGGTCAGGCATTTCAAAAATAGATTCTTTCGAAATTAGACGCAAGTGATATTTTTCCCGTGTGACGGTCAAAACAGCCAAAATCATTGGGCTTTCGCGCGAATACCGTCAATTACACCGCTGCTTCGCCGGTCTCTTCGGTGCGGACGCGGATCACTTCTTCGATGGAGGAGACGAAGATCTTTCCGTCACCCACTTCGCCGGTCTTTGCATGCTTCAGAATGATGTCGATCGCTTTGTCCTGCTGTGCATCGGCGCAGACGATGTCGATCTTCGTCTTCGGAAGGAAATTGATGGTGTATTCCGAGCCGCGGTAGATCTCGCTGTGGCCCATCTGACGGCCGTATCCTTTTACTTCCGTCACAGTTAATCCTCTGAATCCCGCCTCCTGCAGCGCTTCGCGCACTTCATCAAGTTTGTGAGGACGGATGATCGCTTCAATTTTTTTCATGGTGTCTCATATGGATAAGTCGTGGAATTGAACGCACGATTGCATCGTGAGTGTCTGGAACTACTTCCAATATAAATAATTGCTTTCAGAAAAACTGCAATGAGGGAATTCAAATATACACCTGCATATCATTGACGAAACGCCGTTCATTGCTGATGTTCGTTGGCGGATTTTTTATCGGCCATAATCGGATACCCGCCTCTGATTATGGCGATCATCTTGGAAGCATTGTATCAATAGAATGTTCGGAAAGGATCCGGTGTAAATTCCCGTGGAATTATTTCGCCAGCAGTTTATTCCGCAGCTGAACGGTCAGTGTCCAGCCGTATCCGAGAACGACACCGGCAGAGACGAACCATTGGATGTCCCCGTCGAAGAAGAGCGGACAGGTGAACTGAATGATCACCAGCAGGACCATGAAATAGGCAATACGGACTCCCGATCCCGGCATAACGGCCCAGGCAGAAGAGAATGTTCCGTGCTGTTGTTTCTTAGCGTACCGTTCTGCGGCGATCTTTTGTGCGAATCCGAAACTGTAACCGATAACGGCACCGATGATGACTGCTGCAGCGGAAAGAATGAGTGACATAGCAAGTGTTCCTTTAATGAAAGTTAGCGCAGTGTGAGGAAATAAATCCTCACACTGCTGTAGTGCAGAGAATTATTTCGGGTGAACTGTTTCAGAATATTTGTCCATCGCGAAACCGTTGTAACCTGCGATGCCCATTTCGGGAATATCGAGTCCTTCGATCTCATCTTTGATGGAGACGCGGTTGCCCACGATGGCATCGATGAGTTTGTAGACGAGGAATGATAATCCTCCCATGAAGATGATACATGTCGCAACGCCGATGAATTCCGCGATCAGCTGCGATGCGCCGCCGCCGTAGAACAATCCGGTAACATTTCCGGCAACACCGTTGAAGCCATCGCCGTAAGTGCCGTCCGCAAAAAGTCCGAGTGCCAAACAGCCCCATGCGCCGTTCACGCCGTGAACAGAGATAGCGCCGACAGGATCATCGATCTTAATTTTGTCAAAGAAGAACACCGATTCAACTGCGAGTAGTCCTGCAATGAGTCCGATGATCGCCGAATCACCCACGCCGACGAAAGCGCAGGGAGCGGTGATCGCAACGAGTCCTGCGAGCATACCGTTCGCCATCATGGACGGATCAGGTTTCTTCATACGGACGAGCCATACCCACAATGTTGCTGCAAGTGCACCGGTGGAACCTGCGATCATCGTGTTGACCGCAACCACAGCGATACGGAAATCTGTTCCCGCCATAGTGGAGCCGGGATTGAAACCGAACCAGCCGAAGGCAAGGATGAATGTTCCGACCATCACGAACGGAATGCTGTGCGGAACGATGGCATTGATGGAGCCGTCCTTATTATACTTACCGTACCGCGGTCCGATGAGCCATGCGAAGATGAGCGAGATAACGCCCCCCTGAAGATGGACCACCGATGAACCGGCAAAATCCAAATGGCCGTGACCGAGACCAAAATTAACGCCGAGCTGAGCCAGCCATCCGCCGCCCCAGACCCAGTTACCGAAGATGGGATACATGACCGAACCGATCAATGCGCCATAGATCATGAATGCGGAGAATTTCCAGCGTTCTGCGGCCGCACCGGTCGGGACCGTTGCTGTCGTATCCATGAACACCATTTGGAACAGGAACAGCGTGAATGCTGCCGTGTCATATCCGACACCTTTCAGCATGAATCCGCTCCACCCTAAGATACCGAATGTTTTCCCAAAGAGTGTAATGGAGATCTCATTGTTCAGCGCCGAATATCCGCCGAGCGTACTCATCGTACCGAATCCTCCGAACATGAAGGCAAATCCGCACAGATAGAAACCGAGCATGCCGAGAGGATAGATCATGAAATTCATCGCGAATGTGTGCGATGCATTCTTCGCTCTGCAGAGTCCCGCTTCCACCATCGCGAATCCAGCCTGCATGAACATCACGAGGAATCCCGTTACCAGTGTCCACACGAAATTGATCGCAACGCGGTTATGACCGACGGCGTTGCCGATCTCCACCAATGTCGGTTCTCCCGGTTTCGCGGCTGGAACGTCGCTGATATTGCCGGTGTTGGCCCCGCTGGGATCCGGCGTTGTTCCTGCATACAGCGAATCGGGGATCGCTGACAGCAGCATCAAAGCGCATCCGGCAAGGATGATGATGCTTTTTGCTCTAACCAATAGGTTCATACACTTCCTCATAGTAATTGATTTATGTTAGTTTATCTTTTCAATGGGTGGTCTTACACTGCTGCATCGCCTGTCTCTTCGGTCCGGACGCGGATCACTTCTTCGATGGTGGAGATGAAGATCTTTCCGTCGCCGACCTCGCCGGTCTTCGCATGCTTCAGGATGATATCAACGGCCTTTTCGGTCCCCGCATCCGCGCAAATGATATCGATCTTCGTTTTCGGTAGGAAGTTGATTGTGTATTCGGAACCGCGGTAGATCTCGCTGTGTCCCATCTGTCTGCCGTAACCTTTCACTTCGGTGACGGTCAGTCCGCGGAAGCCTGCTTCCTGCAGCGCTTCGCGCACCTCGTCCAGCTTGTGGGGACGGATGATCGCTTCAATTTTTTTCATAGTACCTCAGAACATTAATAGAGAATGATTGTTAATTAGAAAGTGATGATCGCACCGACCGTTGCGGTCAGCTGGGATTTTGTGTCCGCCGGTTTTTTGGAATCAAAATAGGTCACGTCGGACATATCACTCCGGATCTCACCGCGCAGGATAAGATCACTGACCGGTTTGTATTCATAGGTTGCGGTGATCTCTGAAAGTTTTCCGCCGCCGCTGCCGGTGGGTGAGGCATTGCTTGCATCATTGTACATCTCGAATCGAAGGGCAGCAGCGGACTTCTCGTCGAACGCGTATTTTGCATAGACCGCTCCGCCTTTCCATGTTGCGAGTCCGGCAGCCAGACGTTCTTCACCGTAATCCGCATTCAGGGCAAGCGCCAGTGCTTCGGTCAGCTGATGAGTGATGATAAGATCGTAGACATTCCGTTTGCCGTAGATAGGTGCCGTTGCTTCCGTGCCGCTGAGTGCATTAAGAATGATGCTTGTGGAAGGGGCAAGTGCATAATTCAATGTCAGTCCGAGTGTCTTATAATTGTTGTTGTCGGTGACGAGATTCCATCCGTTCAGCACATGGAGTGTAGCCGTGAGATTGCTCAATACCGGATAGGAGAAGCGGGCGCCGGTGTGGTAGAAGGGGATCGCCCAGCCGAATAATATAGAGCGGGAGTAGTTCCAATTGTCCTTTGATTCGATCACTTCATATCCCATATGTGTAACGAACTGACCGACATCAACGGTCAAACCGCTTCCGACAGGGATGACGGCAGTGGCATATGCCTGCTGCACCAGACCGGTAAGGGAGAGTCCGGTGACTTTTCCTGCCCCCAGATCCACGCGAAAGCTGACGGTCTCACCTTTCTTCAGGATCGAAACCTCTGCCAATGCGAGATTGAATTCATTGTCCACGGGATCGAACACACGGATATTGTTTTTGCCGGTGACGGGACTTGCGAGATTTTTTATGTAGTATGCATCGAAGAAACCGCTGTAGGTTATAGCCGGGGCGGGTGCCGCATCCTGGGATCTGAGCACGGACGGTCCGACAGCGAACGTCAAGAGTGCAAGAGCAATAAATGATCGTAAAGTATTTCTCATGGAAGAACCTCCTATTGAATGATTAATGGAAAGACGCTGATGTAGTCGAGATCAATGCCGCGGGAGTTCTTTTGTGAAGAAATGCCGGACCCAGAAGAAAGCAGACGCAGAGGGTATTGCGCCTGCTTTTTGGCGATAATGATGAATTATTGCCACATTATATTAATAAGTAAGGAATAAACATATATTACCTTAATTATTAAGCTCTATTACAATATAAGATAAAAAATTAAGCTCGCATGTCAAGCGTTTTCTCAAAAATCTGTTCCAAAAAATCTATGCGTTGCTTTTTGATGACGGATGCACTACATTTTCGAACTTTTAGTTCACTAACAAGGAGAACTGCTCATGCTATTGCATCACCGATTTATCGAGACAGCCAAGAAACACGGGGATAAAATTTATATCGTCGACCGGACGATGAACCGTCGGATCGAATATTCCAAAGCGTTGATCGCTACGTTGATGCTGTCGGAAAAAATGCAGCAGTTCGACAAAGGCTTCATCGGGATCATGGTCCCGACCTCCGCCGGCTGCATCCTTGCTTCGCTTGGCGCATTAATGAGCGGAAGAGTGCCGGTAATGATCAATTATTCAACGATGGCTGCGCAGAACTGTGAGTTTGCCCAGAAGAAACTCGCCTTCAAGACGATCATCACTTCCAAAGCGCTGGTGGAAAAGATCCAGTGTCCCATCGTGCCCGGCATGGTCTTCCTGGAAGATATCATGGCGAGCATTACGATCATGGACAAACTGCACGCGGCGCTGCGTTCTAAACTTCCGGCCTCTATTCTAAAGAGATCGGTCGCCCAGGGTACGGACGATGATAATCTGGTGATCCTCTTTACCAGCGGCAGCGAAAAAGAACCGAAGGCGGTGCAGCTTTCCCATAAGAATATCGCCGCCAATCTCATGAGTCTTGAACAGGTGCTTGATGTCAGCGACAAGGATGTCATGCTCGGGAATCTGCCGATGTTCCATTCGTTCGGACAGACAGCCCATCTCTGGCTCCCAATTTGGAGTGGAATGACTGTTGTGACCTATGCGAATCCTTTGGATTTCAAAGGGGTGAACGATGCCGTCCGCGAAGAGAAAGTGACCATCTTTGCCGGTACTCCGAGTTTCTTCTTCGGTTATCTGAGCAAATCGAATCCCGGGGATTATGCATCATGCCGTATCATCCTTTCCGGAGCGGATAAGTGTCCTGATGCACTCCGAAAGGCGTTCATTGAAAAGCATAACAAGGTCATTCTTGAAGCATACGGCTGCACAGAAACAGCACCCGGTCTTGCCTTGAACACACCCACCCACAACCGTCCTGGAAGTGTTGGACGAATGCTCCCCGGTGTCTCCATTCGTATTGAGAATCATGAAACGGGTGAACTCTGCGGAGTGCGTGAGACCGGAAAGATCCTCGTAAAAGGGGACAACATCATGAAAGGATACTTCGACGATTTCGAGAACACATCCTTGGCGTTCCGTCACGGCTGGTACGATACCGGCGATATGGGATGGCAGGATGAGGACGGTTATATCTGGCATGTGGGACGGCTGAAACGGTTCGTGAAGATCGGCGGAGAGATGATCTCGCTGATCAAAGTGGAGGATGTGCTGGAAAAACTCCTTCCGCCGGAGACGAAGGTCTGCGTTGTAGAGATCCCCGATCAGACCAAAGGGGCGAAGATCGTTGCAGCGATCACTCATCCCATCGATGAAAAAGAGACGCTGAAAAAAATGGCGGAACATTTGCCGAATATTGCGTTGCCGAAACAGTTCGTGGTGATCCCCGACCTGCCGCAGATGGGAAGCGGAAAGATCGACTTCCGGACCACCACCAATATGGTCCGCGATCTGGTCAGTAAATAGGACCGAAGAATCGTTTGAACAGAGAGCCGCCGGTATTCCCGGCGGTTTTTGTTTTTATCTCCCCGTGGTAGTTCGTATCTTTCCATTACAAATAGTCATCATTCAGCATTAAAAAATGCGGTTTAGTTCTCCGCCACGAAGGCACGAAAACACTAAGTTTTAGGAAAAAATCAAACACAAATGAGCATTGATCATTTGTGGGATTTTGTGTCTTTGTGTCTTGTGCCGACCCAAAGGGTCACTTCGTGAAGGCATCCCTTCGGGAGCGGCGTATGATGAATTGAACTTCTACTGAGTTGAACGGCGAAAAATAATTCTTACAACATTCACTTCAATTATCTCACTATGAAAAAGACACTTCTCCTCTTCATTCTTCTTCCGCTTTTGTTGACTGCGGACGAGGGAATGTATCCGCTTTCCGAGATCCACAAACTGAATCTGAAATCAAAAGGATTCAAGATCACCGCCAAAGATATCTATAATCCTCAAGGTGTGAGTCTTGTCGATGCCAGCGTTAATGTGGGAGGATGCAGTGCGTCATTCATCTCCGCCGAAGGACTCATCATCACGAACCATCACTGCGTCTTTGGAGCGGTGCAGCAGGCGAGCACGGTGCAGAACGATTATGTGACGAACGGTTTCATCGCGCGCTCGCGTGAACAGGAGATCCCTGCGAAAGGATTGACGGCGAAGATCATCGATTCCTACCGCGATGTTTCGGCGGAAGTCCTTGCCGGCATCAGCGATACGACCGATCCGGTCGAGAGGACAAAGATCATCGAGAAGAACTCAAAAGCACTGGTAACTGCAGCGGAACAGAAGCAGACCGGAGTGACAGCGAATGTTGCGGAGATGTTCGCCGGAAAAACGTATGTTCTTTTCATCAACAAGATCATCAAAGATATCCGTCTCGTCTATGTTCCGCCCCGGTCCGTCGGTGAATTCGGCGGTGAGGATGATAACTGGGTCTGGCCGAGACACACAGGGGATTTCTCGTTCATCCGCGCGTATGTCGGTCCGGACGGGAATCCTGCCGAGTATGCTGCAGGCAATAAGCCGTTCACGCCGAAGAATCATTTCGCGGTGAATCCGAACGGTGTGGATGAGAACGATCTGGTCTTCATCCTCGGATATCCCGGACGCACATTCCGGCATCAGACATCGTACTATCTTGAGTTCGAGCGGGATATCCGTCTGCCGTTCGTACAGAAGCGGAATGCCTGGATGATCGCGCAGATGGAGGCGGCCGGAAAGAACGATCCGGCAACGGCACTTGCGTTGACCGCGCGGATAAAATCCTTAGCGAATGTGGAAAAGAACTACCGCGGCAAATTGAAAGGATTTGCGAACCTCCCGATCATCCTCAACAAGCAGAAGGAAGAGGAGGCGCTGACGGCATTCATCAACGCATCGCCTGAACGCGCAAAGAAATACGGCGATGTGCTTTCCGGGATCAAGTCCGTGTTCGATGAACTGCGGAGTGACGCACAGCGGGCGAATGTACTGAACAATATCATCGGCAGTTCATCGCTGCTTTCCATCGGGAACACCATGATCAAACTCGCGGAGGAACGGCAGAAACCGGATGCAGAGCGGGGTTCGCCGTACATGGAGAAGAATCTGAATGCGCTGAAGATCAGCTTCCTTGCATCGCTGCGGAGTCTGAATATCGGCATCGATAAATTATTCCTTTCCGAGATATTGAATGATGCCGTGAAACTTCCCGCCGGTCAGGCGATCGGTACGGCATCATCCGTAAAGGATCCGGTGAAGTTCGTCGATTCATTATATGCGGGGACGAAACTGGCCGACGCAGCGTTCATCGAGAAAGTGTTCACGATGACACCCGAGCAGCTGAAGCAAGCGAACGATCCTCTCGTTGAGTTCGCGCGCGGACTTTCCCCCGAGATCGAGATGCAGAATGTGATCAACCGTAAGCGGACAGGAGAACTCAACCGTCTCTCCGGTAAATTGGTGGATGTGAAACAGGAGTGGAAGAAGACGGCGTTCATTCCCGATGCCAACTCAACGCTCCGCATGACGTACGGGCACATCCGCGGTTACCGTCCTGCCGATGCAACATTCTTTTCACCCATTACGACGCTGACCGGTGTCATCGAGAAATCCTCCGATCAGCCGGAATATAACACTCCGAAAAAGATCCGCGACCTTGCTGCGAAGAAAGAGTATGGACGATACATTCACAAGAAGCTGAACGATGTTCCCGTCGCCATTCTGTATGATATGGATACGACCGGCGGCAACAGCGGAAGTCCTGTGCTGAATGCAAAAGGGGAACTGATCGGTGTGAACTTCGACCGGACATTCGAAGCGACCATCAATGATTACGCGTGGGATGAGAGCTACAGCCGTTCCATCGCTGTGGATATCCGCTACGTGCTGTGGAATGTGGAGAAGGTCGGGGAAGCGGGGTTCCTGCTGAAGGAAATGGGTATAAAATAGATAAAAAAATTATTCGATTGCAAAATTACAATATTGCAATATTGAACAGAGGCCGGAAGAGATTCCGGTCTTCTTATTTTTAAAAGAATCTAATGAGCGGAAAAATGCACCATTTACACGAAGATTCAATTCCCGGGGACCGATTAACGGCGGTTAAAACATTGATATTCAAGCACTTGTTGGGTATATTCATTCACTGAACAGGAAAATAGACCCTTACACATGACGATCGGCGCAGATAAAGATTCCCAGAAAAAGATGATCGGTGAGCTGTTAAAAGCGGCGGACCGGCACATCAAGACCGCGGAATGGACCAAAGCACTCGACGAGGTGGGCAAAGCCCTCGCCATCGAGCCGAACAACATGTACGCCATGGCGTATAAGGACAGGATCAATGTTTCCATTGCAGAAGAGAAGAAGAAGACGGAAGATGAAAAAGTAAAGAAGCTCGCTGATGAGAAGAAAAACGCAGAGCCTCCGAAAGAAGAACCAAAAGTCGAACCGGTAAAACCCGCAGAACCTCCTAAAGCGGAAGAGAAAAAACCGGAACCGCCGAAACCGGAAGTAAAACCTGCTGCGCCCGCACCGGTAGCACCAGCACCTGTTGCAACACCTGCGCCTGTTTCTGCCGCACCAAAAGAAGATTCCACCGCACGCGTTGAATCGCTCCGACAGGAATTTGCGACGACCCAGGCGAAACTTCAGCGGGAAGTTGCTCAGCTGACGATGCAGGTGAAAGAGGCCCAGGCACTGAAAGAAGCGATCGAAAAGAATCTCAACGCACAGCTCGTTTCGTTGACGCAGGAACTGAACATCGCCAAGAAGAACGTCGGAGCGGCGGATGCGAAAGAGATGGATGCGCTGAAAGAGAAACACCGGAAAGAGATCGAGAGTGCCAAAGAGATCACGAAAGCGGAAATGCTGACACAGATCGCCGTTCTTCAAAAGGAGCTTGAAGCGACGAAGAAGACATTCACCGAAGGTTCACTGCAGAGGCAGGGTGAGACGATCCTGATCACGATGTTCCACAAAGCGTGGCAGGACGGTATGATCACGCATGATGAACGGGCGCTGCTGCTGCTGCTGAAAGGCGCCATCGAGATGACAGAAGAGAAATTCGGAGAGCTGGAAGAGGGAACAAAGAACGAAGCATATATGAACGCGCTTCGCTCCGTCTGGTCTGACGGTGTTGTTACGCCCGAAGAGTCCGATTTCCTGACATCGCTCCGTGAGAAGCTGAGCATTCCTGCGGACGAACATTTCAAACTGGAAGGACAGGTCAGGAAAGAACTGAAGAAATAATTTTTGTCCCGACGGTTCGCGGCCATTTGTCACGCCTCATCTTCATCCGGCGTGATTTTTTATTTTAAACGGAATTGCTGATGATCGATCTTGTATTTTGTACCCGGGCGGACTAACCCGCCATGGTTCGACTCGCTTTGGAAAAAAATATGAGCTCGCTCACCATGACTGGC
>JBMOHT010000008.1:0-50544 GCA_049317705.1 Bacteroidota bacterium
CACAAATGCCTCCGGGGAAGGAGGCATGGGGTCACCACTATAGTCACCACTTGGTTGAAGGGAGAGAAAACCTTCAAAATTTGTAGCGGGGGGCGGACTTGAACCGCCGACCTACGGATTATGATTCCGACGCTCTAACCAGCTGAGCTACCCCGCCAAAACTTATTTAAGAACGCTCATCATTTGCGAAGCCCGCCTTTGGAGGGCTGAGCTACCCCGCCAAACTTTTTTTTACACTTGCATCAAAAGCGAAGTCCCCTTGGGACTGCTTGCCCACTGCGGTTTTTGGTGGGCCTGCCCCGATGCTTTTTATCGGGGAACTACCCCGCCAAACATAGAAAAGGGCGGTTTGAACCGCCTTTCAATACATCAAAATAGCAAAATTAGAGAAAAAATCCAAACCAAAATATTATCATTGAATTCCACACAATATTACTGCAAGCAAGATCAAATTGTCAGCGATGTGATGCTCCCAAAGCTGTAAAGTATGTTCCATCAGAAAGGACTCAGCTCTTGTTCCCGGAGAATTCTATCAATCACAAGGATTTTCAGCAGATATCCGCATGACCCTTATAGCGTAAATGATACGCCGCAAACTTTATTCCAATGATTTTTCAGTTGTTAATGTTAGAAATAAATTATAACATGCCCACGATAAATCATGATCACACATTGATTTGTGGATGATTGTATGGAACGTCGGAACGGGATCTACCAGCGCTTGATTATGTTTTTCACTTCACCGGTCTTCCATGACGATGAAGTGAAAACAAGACTTTCGCGCGTTCTTTTTTACACTTCACTTGTTTCACTCTCCGCTAGCATCATTCTTCATGTGACCCTCTTCCTCGGTCCGGACACATCGTGGTCGACCGCGCTTGCATCGTATATCCGGATCATCGGTGGGTTACTCATCATCATCCTAGTCCGCCGGGGTATCGTCGATCAATCGGCGTACGTATTTGTCGGGGTAACATGGCTTTCTTTTGCCATCTCCACCCCGTTGAACGGCGGTGTATATTCATTCGGTTTTCGCTCCGGATTCCTATTGCTGATATTCATCACTTCACTATTGATAGGATTCCGTGCCGCCACGATCGTTACGGTCATTTCCATTCTCTACGGAATAATTCTCGCCCAGTATTTCCCTTCAACGGAATTTTTAAAGATAGAATTCTATCGCCATCCGTTCCGCGCATGGATGATCAATTCTTCTCTGTTCATCATCGCCATTGTTTTCATCCGATATTCGATGTTCACTATTCGCGAATCTTTGCAGCGGGCCCGAAGTGAATGGAAGGAACGACTTAAGACCGAAAAATCCTTCCACGAAAGTGAACAAAGCTACCGTGAAGTATTCAATGCAACGAATGAAGCGATCATTATCATCGACCCGGAGCGGAACGGTCTTGTCGATGTCAATGAATCGGCGATACGGATGTACGGATACCCGTCGAAAGAAGAGATCCTGACGCGGACCTTTGCGGACTTGAGTGAGAATGCGGGAGAATTCACGACAGATCGTGCGAAGGAGTTGGTCAAAAGGAGTCTTACAGGCACACCGCAGGTCTTCGAATGGCATGCACGGAAAAAGAAGGGCGAACTATTTTGGACGGAGATCTCTCTTCGAAGTTCCTCTATCGGTGGAGCTACAAGGATCCTTGCGGTGATCCGCGATATCACCGAAAAACGAAAAGTGGAGACTGCACTGCATGAGAATGAGCATCGGTTGAAGCTCCTTACCGAATCGGCATTCGAAGGGATCGTTGTCACCTCCGCCGGTGTGGTTGTAGAAACGAACGATCAGGTGCTGAAGATGCTGGAGTGTTCGAGGGACGAACTTATCGGAAGAAGGGTCGATGCATTTGTTGCTCCGCAATCGAAGGATTTTGTTGCTTCAATGATCCGCGCGGAAACCGAGGAACCGTACGAACACGTTGCCGTCAAAAAGGACGGCACGGAATTTTGGGTGGAGGTCCGCGGGAAAAGATCATCGTTGGAAGGCAGAAATATCCGTATCACCGTCATTCGCAATATCGATATTCAAAAGAAACAATCATTCAAGATAGAGCATGCCAGCCGTCAGCTGAGGAATATCATCCGTTCTGCATCACGCTCTGCGTTCATTACCACCAACCTTGACGGCATCATTACCGCATTCAATTCGGGTGCGGAATTGATGCTGGGATATTCTGTGGATGATGTTGTCGCCGTTCAGACTCCTATGCTGTTCCATCTGGAATCGGAAGTGAGAATGAGAAGCGATGAATTGAGCCGTCGCTATGGGTATTCAGTGACAGGATTCGAAGTGTTCGTGCACAATGCAAGGAATGGCTTCCATGAAGAACGGGAATGGACGTATGTCCGTAAGGACGGTTCGCATCTGACCGTGTCCCTTGTTGTTACGCCGATGTATGATGATGAGGGAATACTCCAAGGATTCCTCGGTGTCGCAAGGGATATTTCCGATTATAAAACGGTGGAAGGTGCGCTGAAGATCAGCGAGGAACGCTTCTCAACGGCATTCAACAATGCACCGCTGCTGATGACCATCAGTTCATATGATGAAGGACGGTTCATTGAAGTGAATAACCGCTGTTTCGAGTATTCCGGTTATCATCCGCAAGAGATCGTCGGTAAGACTGCTATCGAGATCGGGTGGATCACGGCAGAAGACCGGGCTCAGATCATTTCACTGCTCAACACAAACGGTCATGTCGTTGATCTGGAACTCGATCTCCGACGGAAGGACGGCAAAAGGACCCATCGTTTATATAATTGTGAGACCATCACGATCAACGGTAAAAAATGTCTGTTGTCTATTTCTCTGAACATTACCGACCGTAAGGCGGCCGAATTGATGCTCAGCGAAAAGGAGGAGAAATATAAGCGATTGTTCGAGACCGCCGGCGATGCGATCCTGATCATGAACGAGGAGGAATTTGTCGATTGTAATATGAAATCGCTTGAACTCTTCCGGTGCACCCGCGACCAGCTGATCGGCAAGCGTCCTTATGAATTTTCTCCATTGGTGCAGCCTGGCGGTGTTCCATCGAAAGAGTTGGCCATTCAGAAGATCCGTGCAGCATTAGGCGGACAGCCGCAGAATTTCGATTGGCAGCACCTGCGTGCGGATGGGACCATCTTCGATGCTGAAGTAACACTGAACAAGATCTATCTATCTCCCGGGATGCAGATCCAGGCCATCGTCCGGGATGTGTCGGTCCGGAAAAAATCGGAAGAACAGATCCGTCTGCTCGCCCATGCCATGATGAGCGCACGGGAAAGTATCTGCATCATCGATCTTGATGATTCGGTACTGTACGTGAATAACCAATTTATCATGACCTACGGGTACACTGAACAGGAATTGATCGGAAAGGATGTTACGCGCATCCGGTCCCCGTTCAATACCGTTCGAGGGACCGAGATGATCCGGAAGAATAATTATTCCGAGGCGTGGCATGGAGAATTGATGCATCGAAAGAAGGACGGTACCGACTTCCCGGTACATGTCTCCATTTCCGCGGTCCGCGGTCCGGACGGGAATCCCGAGGCCTTGATCGGGGTCATCACTGACCTAACGGAACAGAAACAGAGCGAGGAACAAAAAAGGAAATTGGAAGACCAGCTCATCCATGCACAAAAGATGGAATCATTCGGCAGACTTGCCGGAGGGATCGCGCACGATTTCAATAATATGCTGACCCCGATCCTCGGTTTCGGTGAACTGCTCAAGAAGTCATTCACGGAATCTGATCCCCGAGTGAATAAACTTCAGCAGATCATTCATGCGGCGGAAAGTTCTAAGAGTCTGGTCGGCAAACTCCTGGCGTTTGCCCGTAAACAGAATCTCGAAATGAAACGGATGGAGATCAATGCGATCATAGCTGAATTCCAAAAGATCCTCAGCCGTACGCTTCGTGAGGATATCATTGTTACGACACAGCTGCATGGGGAACCATTGGTGATCGAAGGAGATGCCGGTCAGATCGAGCAGATCATCCTGAATCTCGCGGTGAATGCAATGGACGCGATGCCGCACGGCGGCGCATTGAAGATCGCCACGGACAAGTGTGTTATCGCCGATACGATGCTGTTGAATGGCAGTGATGAATCCATCGCCCGCGGTGAGTATATCACGTTGTCGGTCACTGATTCCGGTTCGGGAATATCTCTGGATGTTCTCAACAAGATCTTTGATCCGTTCTTCACAACAAAGGAGAAAGGAAAAGGGACCGGTCTTGGTCTTTCGACGGTCTACGGCATCGTCAAACAGCACCGCGGATATATCCTTGTCGATAGCACACCGGGGAAAGGCAGCGTGTTCACGATCTATTTCCCGCGATTTGAAGGAGTGATCGTTCCGCAGAACAGGGAACTAAAAAAGCAGGAACGGGCACGTCATCAAAAGAGGACATACCTGGTGGTTGAAGATCAGGAACAGATCCTTGAATTGATCCAGGAAGTATTGACGGACGAAGGGTATACAGTTTATACGGCATCGTCGGTATCGGAGGCAAAGACAATATTCGATTCCGAAAAGGACAATATCGATGCTCTCATTACCGACATCATTCTGCCGGACGGGAACGGCCGTCGGTTATTCGAAATGCTTGCGAAGGAAAAAACGGGCATCAAGGTTTTGTTCATGTCAAGTTATACCGAAGATTCATTGTCCGAAAGGGATTATCTGCTTGATAATGCCCTGTTCATTCCAAAACCGTTCGATCTTTCCGTCTTCCTCGACACCGTCCGTCAATTGGATGAATCCTAACAGCGGTCACCGGCGGCTGTGCTGTTCATAGAGATCCAGTAACGATTTCGAGGAATACGGTTTTTTCATGAATCCGTCGACGATCATCTCGGAATAATGCTCGATAGATTCCGAAGGAAGTCCGGACGTTAATATCACCGCAACCCTTTTATTGATCTCACGGATCCGATACACGGTCTCTTTGCAGGATGAACCCGGGATGTGTACATCCAGCATGATCATTGCAACCTCGTGCTGATGCTCCTGAAGGAAGGAGAGTCCTTTCGCTGCAGATGTTGCCGTATGCACGGCGATCCCTTCCGATTCGAAAATATCTTTGATCAGTTCTAAATTCATCTCTTCATCGTCGATGAAGATGATGCTTTTCTTGTTCTCCGGTGTTACGATCTTCGCAGACTGCTCGTGTTCAGAATGGTACGCGGGAAGCGCGATCAAAATATTCGTCCCTTTACCGATCGTGCTGTCAACGACGATTCCGCCGCGATGTCCTTGCACGATCCCCAATACTGCTGAAAGCCCGAGTCCCCGGCCGGTGAATTTTGTCGTGAAAAAAGGATCGAATATCTTCTCTTTCACCTCTAAGTCCATCCCTGCTCCATGGTCCTCTATCTCGAGTACGACATACTCACCCGGCATCAATGATGTTTTTGGGATGAGAGACCATTCCTGCATCGTTGCCTGATCCGGAGTGCGCATGGAAGTGCGGATGATGATCTCCGGAGCGTTGCCGGTGTCCGCCTCGATGGCATTGGCAGCCAGATTGACGATCAGCTGTTTCATCTGACGGATATCGGCACGCACCGGGAGGAGATCCTCAGATAACTCGGTCGAAAGATGGACCATTTTAGCGGTGGTCATTGTCAAATAGGTCAGGTTCTCCCTGATGATGTCGTTCAGGAGCACCGACCGGATCTCGAATTTCGAACGTCCGGAATATGCCAGCAATTGTTTAGTCAATTCCGATGCACGCAGAGCTGACTGTTCTATCTTTACGAATGCGGTGTGTACAGGTGTCCCTTTTTCCATCTTGTTCTGATGCATGGTCGCCCTGCCGAGGATCGTTGTCAGGAGGTTGTTGAACTCGTGCGCCACGCCGCCGGCAAGGATCGACAGGCTTTCCATCTTTTTGGATTGCTGAATTGCATCCTCGATCTTGCGCCGTTCGGTGATGTCGCGCTGGATCGAGAGATATCCCTGGAGTTTTCCATGCCGGTCAACGATCGGAGTGATCGAACTTTCGACCTCGATCTCTTTGCCGGATTTCGATTTGTTATTGAAGATCGTTGTGACCACTTTCATCTGATCGAGCTGTTCCCAGAGTGATTTGTTGGTGATGATCTCATTCGGGATGTTCTCGAGGATGTTAGGAGTTCGAAGTCCGACAATTTCATCCGCAGAATATCCGTACAATTCTGTGAACCGCGGGTTGACAAAGATGAATATTTCGTTGACGTCGGTCATAAAGATCACTTCGCTGGAATTATTCACCGCCTGACCGAGCATCTGCAGCTGCTGTTCCACTTCCTTCTGTGCGGTGATATCCAGGACGAATCCGTCCACCATCACCGTTCCATCAGACATCACGAACGGTGATCCGGAATTCCGCTGCCACCGCACTTCTCCTGTTTTGTTCACCACGCGGTACTCATACTCGAACGGTTTGGGATCATCGAGCAATTCGCGGAGTCGTTTGATATCATTGACGGCATCGATCCGGTAAATAGAACTCATGAATTTCCTGATATCACTCATGAGTTCCTCTGCGGTATATCCAAAGAGTTCTTTCGCACCGTCACTGATAAAGACCGGTTTGATCATCTTACCCCGTTCCAGCTGCACCCTGTAGATGACCGAATGCAGATTCTCGGTGATGCTGGAGATCTGTTCCCTTCGCATGGTCAGCTCTTCTTCGGTGCGCATCTGTTCGGTGATATTTCGGAATGTCGAAACGGATCCGACGATCTCATTCTTTTCATTATACCATGGCGCCGTACTGATGCCGAGGATCTTTTTCCGCCCATTCTCAAATACCAGCTGTAATCGGTGTCCGTAAGATTGAATGCCCGTCCGTTGAACGGCAATATGCGGATACTCCTGGAACGGGATCTCTTTTCCTATCAGTGTCGTTAATTTCCATGATAGAGCAGGACGGATAGATCCGTCGGATGGTTCATCCGATAATTCGAAGATCTCTTTTGCGACCCTGTTGGCAAAGGTGATCACACCCTCATTGTTGAAAATGGCAATTCCGCCGGGAGAAGTTTCCATGATCAGGTCAAGACGCTTCTTCGCCATTTTTGCATCTCGTGCATTCTCATTCGCTTGACGGTAACTTCGCAGGACATTGGCAGAAAGTACATAGGCGCCGATAGCGGTGACAAAATTGATGGAGATAGAATCAAAATAATCATTCCAGATATCACCCAGCGAATATCCAGGTATGGTCAGCCGGGTAAGTTCGTTGGTATAGTGGAATGTGATCGAGAGGAGCTGCAATATGGTGAAGATGATATACCATCGTTTTTCAAGGATTGAGCTTGCCAGGATAAAGATCGGACCGTACGTCCACATGGCAACATCGTACACATTGAATTGTGATGAAGCGATCAGTGCAAGCTGGAACGGAATGAAACTGAAGGGAAGGATCCGGGAAGTGGCGACGGAATATCCTTTTTTGTTCAGCAGGAAGCATGTGATCGCTGTAATGATCTGGAACCAGAGGATGACGGCAATATTCATCCGGTGATCGGTCTCGGTAACAATGAAATAGATCTGTGCCAGCGATGGATAGATCAGTCCGATAATGATGATGATCGTGATATAGTGGAGAGTTTTTCCCAACTCGGGAAAATTCTCCGTCGAAAAATCAGGAGGGGTAAATATACCCTGTATTCGTGTCATACGCCGACGAACAAGTCTGTGAACGGGGAGGTTATTAATGTGATGGAAAATCGTCATTTGGATCGAAATCTTCAATACGCAATACTATGTATTGAAGTGAGTATTTGTGGAATAGGGGGCGTAAAAAGAGTAATAATAGGAGGGCAGGGGCGCAGGATTGCCCCTGTCATTGGATCACCGTTAGTTCAGGATCAGGAGCACTTTTACACCGCTGTTCACCTTCGAAGAACTGACAAAACCGATCGAACCGGGAGTAGAGCTCACTTTGGCGAGCATAGCATCCTCATCGGAAACATTCTCAGGAGCGGCGCCGTTGCCGGTCAATTGTTTTTGCATCCATACCTTTCGGATGGACATGGCATTCTTACCGAGCGATGCAAAAAAAATGTCCCTCACAGTACACTCGGATTGGATCGTAAATAACTTGATCTTTACACCACTGAGTTCGCGCATGTCTAAATTGTAGATGTTTGCAGCCTCATCCTTTGATATGGTCGCCGCCGGATTTGATTTGTGTGTAATGACCGATACTTGAGCGGAACTGTATACACAGAACACTAGTAGCGAACTGATATATGAAATTATCTTTTTCATATTTTATTGTGCCTCCTTAGAATGATATGCTGGTGCCGATAGTGTACCAATAATCATAAAAATCACGCTGATCATTCGGGCCCAGTTCCTGAATATCATAACGCGCTTGATTCCTCGAACATTGAACTTTCACGACCATGTTGTCGTTCACGTGATATCCTGCTCCGCCGCTCATTCCGTAATACCCATTCACACCGAAATAGAATGGATCAGCTTTATCGTCAAGATAATCATATAAACCAAATGCGTACAGCTCATCTGTGAAATAATACGTCGCAGAAACATAATAGAATAATTTGTCGAAGCCGTTCCCGATATAATACGAATCGTTGGCGTGCCATTGGTTCAATGTGGCCTGATTCACGGATGACAGAGCTGTCTTGGTTTGGAGAAATTCAGCCGCTATGGTGAGATTATTGAGAGAAATGGTGATGTCTGCTCCGTAACGCATCCGATTCAGATCGCCGAGATTCGTTTGATCATTCAAGTAGAGTTGAGCAACAGAGTCGTCCATGTAAGGAAGATATTTCTTTGCCATATCCTGCAGATAGTGACGCTTATTTTCAACATCGGTCGTAACCGATATTCCTGCTTTGACCGGACCGGATACGATCCCGATTCGTCCACCGATACCGAGATATTTCACGGATGTCTGTCCGAACGGTACATATCCCGGCAGAAGGTCGTTCTTCGGTGATGATACGAAACCGTTGGTCGGTCCGCTAAGATACACTGCATATTCTAAGTTTACGAGGTTGGTTGGAACAAAACCATCGATATGAAGGAGAGATTTTTGCGGAAGGATATCGAAGATATCCACCAGATTTCCTCCTGTTGCTTCATACAATTTCGGTCTATTCAAGAACGGCAATAACGGTGTGCGATTATAGATCTGGAACATCGCGTTGAACTGCGGTATAGCCATTCCGAATTTGAACCGGAGGTAATCTTTATAATCCCAACGGACATACGCCTCCTGAATATTGTAGTCACCGTAACCTCTTCCGGAGGAGAAATTGTTGATATATTCAAAATTGACGAATGCTGTAAAGTTTTCGCCGATTGGGCGTTGCAGGAAAAGATTGAGTTGTCCGATGCCGAGCGTATTATAAGAGTAATTCTGTTCTCCGGTCGGAGGACCGGGCGGTCCGTATTTATTGGAGAAGGAATTATAGTACGTTTGGAAATACCCGAAGACATTTACCTCGTCTTGAGCCGATAAAAGTGATGAGAACATTAATCCCATCATTATATAGAATGAACCACGTTTCATGTTCTACTCCGTAAAAATGAATAGTAAAATTGAGCGGATTTTGCTCACTCACGACAGCCGAGCATCACCGGTCGCAATTCTACACTTTGATGATACGCCCACGATTGTTCACTACGGTATTTGTTTTTTTGACACCGGTGTATCTATTCGCAGAGCCGTTGACGGATTGATGATGTGTATGATCGCTGCTGACATCGAATTTATCGATCAGGTTCTGTAAATTTTCCGTCAACCGGTTCAGATCTTCTGCAGTGCGTGCGATCTGTTGAGTGCCGCTGGCGCTTTCCTGAGTAACAGCGCTGATCGCATCGACATTTTTCGAGATCTGTCCTGCCGTGATCGTCTGTTCCTTACTGGCTGATGCGATCTGCTGGATCATGTCAGCAACGGAACTGGCGCTGGCAACGATATTCCTTAACATATTTCCGGCCTCTTCCGCCATCGAGATGCCGTTGGTCACTTCTTCGGTCCCTTTCTTCATGGATGAGACCGCCTGGCCTGTGTCATCCTGGATCTGCCGGATCATGACGGCGATCTCTTTCGTTGCTTTTGAGGTTCGTTCCGCAAGCTTCCGCACTTCATCCGCCACCACAGCGAAACCGCGCCCCTGTTCGCCGGCACGCGCAGCTTCGATAGCAGCATTCAAAGCGAGAAGATTCGTTTGATCTGCGATATCGTCGATCACTCCGATGATCTCGCCGATCTTATCGCTCGATGTGCCGAGCACCTTCACTTGTTCGGCGGATTTATAGACGACATCCGAAATGCGCCGCATACCCAATATCGTATTGCCTACGACTTTCCCTCCTTGTTGCGCATCCTCACCGGCTTGCTGTGCCGATTGTGCTGCGAGCTGGATCCCGGCGCTGCCTTGTTCCAACGTTCGGGTCATTTCTTCGATGGCGGCGGCCACTTCAGAGGTTTGGGTACTTTGTTCCTGAGAACCTGCTGCCAGTTCTTCCGTGGATGAGGATATCTGTGTGCTGGCACTCGCAACGGCTGCGGTTGCTTCATGAACTTCTTTCATCAGGTTCTTGATGTTCCCGACCATTTGCCCAAAGGATGCGGCCAGTTCTCCGACCTCATCCGTAGACTGATGGTTCACATGGACATTCAAATTACCGGTTGCAGCGAGTTTGGCTGCATCACGCAGTTGGATGATCCCTTTGGTGATACTGCTGAAGATGAAGAGGATGAAGATGCGGCCAACAATGAGTAAAGCAATGCCAACTCCGATGGATGTCCAAAGTCCGGTATTGATCTCATTCACGACGCTTTGAAGTGAATAGACCATCACGATCCTTCCGAAATTCTTCCCTTTATACACAATGGGAGCACTGGCCTGGAAATGGTCCTCGTCATTATCAAAACCGAAACCGCGGATCGTTTTATAATCGATCTTCTGAGATTTCGGATTGTGTTCGATCATCGGGGTTTCGCTTTCGTCGATGATGGCCGTATAGTCGATGTTGGGATCCTTCTTGATCCATTCGAACGTAGACTGTACGAGATCGAAGTTGCTGTCATAGAGTCCTGCCCCAACAGATACCGACAACATTTCGCTCAGCGTTCTGACCTGTGTCTCCGCATATCTCATGCTTTGCGCCTTTTGACGGGCAGGATAAAAAATTGCGATGAATATGACGATCAGAACAAGCGGCCCCATGAAGGCCAGAACCGCCTTATTCTTGATCGAGTTGGAATAGTATGCTTTGAAATTCATGATCATTCCTGTTATTTGATTTCCGTAATGACTTTAACGCCGCCGCCGACGTTCGATGAATTGACGTAGCCGATGGATCCGGGAGTGGACGAAACTTTCGCAATGACATCAGCATCGGAAGCAACGGTCTCAGGTGCTTTTGCTTCGCCGGTCAATTGTTTTTTCATCCATTCTTTTTTGATCGATTGCGGATCCTTTCCGATCCCGGCGTAGAATCCTTTTTTTGCATCGCCGTTCTGGTCGAAAACAATGATCTTCGAACCGTCGCTCCACTTCGTTTCGACAAGGGAAAAGATGGAAGAGACCTTCGATACACTGACCGAAGCTTCGCTTACGGATTTATGTGCAATAACACTTATTTGGGCCGTTGAAATGCCGACGACGGAAAGTGCTAACAGCAGAATGACAAAACATTGTTTCATGTATCACCTCGTATAATTTCGTGGTCGATTAGAATAATACACTGACAGCCAGTGCATAGGTTTTATAGTCAAGATTAAGATTTGCATTGGTAGCATAATTACCGATCGGCGGGCCGAGCGGCAGTACGACTGCGACCACGGCATCCTTCACATTGTATGTGGAGTATTGTGCTTTCACGACAACGCTGGGATCCGGCCGATATCCCGCACCGATCAGCGTTCCGGTCATACCGGTGGAAAGGAAGTCGATCTGCTTATCCTTCAATTTGCTGAAGGTGCCGTATGCAAAAAGATCTTCTGTAAAATTATATCCTATCGTTGCATAATAGAATTCTTTTCCGAGATCTTTTGAGGAGACTTTGGAGTCGAGCGAAACCTTGATGTATTCTCCCTCAATGAATACGTTATAGATCGTATAACCGACATCAAGTCCAATTCTTGTCCTGTTGATATGCTGAATGCGGGTTGTATCAAGTTTCATATTGTCCAGTTGTTTGTCTGTGGTTGCCGAGACACCGAACCATGCATCGCCGTATTTCACGCCGGCTCTGCCGCCGAATGCTTTGAAATTCACTGAGTCGAGTCCGCCGGAGATACCGTTGCTCTCCAGTGCTGGCTGCTGATAATTCTTATCCAATTGTCCGACGAACATTGAATATTCGAACGTCAGATCATTCACCGGAAGGTAACCGCTGATCTGTGCGATTGCTTTCTCCGGCAGGAACGTTGATGGATCGATAGTACCGCTGACGGAAGATTCATAAACCAATGGACGGGAAATGTATGGAAGCAATGGTGTCTTATTCTTGATCTCATGCAGATAATTGAAGCGCGGGACCAATAATCCGGCTTTGAAAGAAAGTGCTGTGCTGTAATCATACTTTAACCAAACTTCATCAAGGCTGAATTTTCCGACATTCTGGCTGGTGCTGGAAAAATTATTCACGAATTGCAGACTGATCCACGATGTAAAATTCTGCGACAATTCTTTCCTGAAGAACAGATTCAATTGCTGGATATTCGACCCTGCAAGATCGGCGCCTAGTGTTGCCAATGTCAGTTTGGTCCCGCCGAACATTGCCGGTAACGTGGTCTTAACTGAATAATCGCCTTTCATTTTGACGAATTGCGCCTGATAAAACCCAAATGTTTCCAGGTTTCCTTGAGAATAAGATGATTGCGCTGTCATCATCATGATTGCAGCACAAACGAGCATCCATTTGTTGTTCTTCATTGTATCTCCATGGGTGTATTATTAAAGTGAATTAGTATTGAAACAAATTCTTTGATGACTGAATAGCATATCGGCGGAAAAAATTGATATTCTCATTTAAGATGAAACCGTCTTTTTGCGGTAACCAAATCATATCTTGTGCCAAAATTATCTCTGTGAAAAATTGAAAAAAACTATAAAGACGTATTCTGTCTGTTCAATATCAGCCAATTGGTAAAAACCACTGAGTAAAAAAATTACGAAACTGGCGTGTTTTGGGCGCTGAATATTTCAACAGAAAAGGAATAGAGGAAAGGAAAATTCACACTAAGGACTGAGCGTTGACCTTTTAACGAGAGGAGAGTACAAAAAAAAAGGACTGAAAAATCAGTCCTTTTGCTAAACATTTATATTTCGAATTTATTTCAACAATACCATCCGTTTGATCTCGCGGCGGTTTCCTGTTTCCAGTGTATAGAAATATGATCCGCTGGAGAGTGCTGTCCCGTTCAACGTTACTTCGTGGGTCCCGGCCGAAAAATTCCCGTCAGCCAGTGTCACGATCTGCCGTCCTAACAGATCATACACTTTCACCGCTGCATATTGAGCGGACGGAAGTGCAAATCTGATGGATGTGGATGGATTGAACGGATTCGGATAATTCTGCATCAGTTCAATGGAGGCGGGAACTGCTGCTGAGGCGATCTCTTTCAACCCGGTAACGATCCCGGGCCATGCTGTTCCGACTTTGATACCGTCGATCACGAGATTCGGAGCTGCGGTCGAGCTTCCTTGACGCAAGGTGACGATACCGAGATCGGCGGCATCTGCTGCAGCATTCGTATATCCGGTGATCTCACCGGATGCCGGTTCTGTCGACGGAAGTGAAGTGTTGAACGCGAAGACGGAAAGGATGTCGTTCGCCGTTCCCGCAACGAATTCATATTTCACGACAACGAGATAGTTCGTCTTAAGATTATACACTGTCGTGCCGTATTTGTTCCCGCCGGAAAGTTCGCTCAGTTTATTGATACCGATGAGGAAACCGGCTCCGGATGCTTTCACATGCAGACGCGAGAAATAATTTGTCTGCGCAGTGGAAGCGGAAAGAGCGATGAAGTAATCACCGGTCTTCACTGAATCGACCTTCATAATAAAGGAAAGATAGACCGCTCCGCTGCTGACGGGTGTGAAGGCTTTGTAGACATCCTGTCCGTTATTGTTCAGTGCCGCTGCGTTCCCGGAGGTCGAGTATCCGGAGAAGGTCAGTCCGGGCTGCACGATCGAAATAGGATTCACTACCGATGAACCGCTGATGGTCCAGCCGGCGCTGGTCAATGCCGTTCCGGATGTGCCCGTGAAATCTTCGCTGAGCAATGAGAGTCCGGGACCGGATGCGGCTTTGTTCCCGATAAAATTGATGCTCGCGATCGTTCCGCCTGCCGATACCGTGATGGGTGTCTTTGCGTTCGGATCATCCGTTGCCGGATCGCTGGATTCATTCGCACCGTTGTAATATTCCATCGTCACAGGATTGACGAATGAAAGGTCCGTCAGGTCGAGCGCATACGGTCCCACGCTGGAACCTTCAATGAAATTCTGATCGATCGGTTCAATGCGGACAACGTACGATCCCGGTGTGAGTCCGGTGACGGTATAGTTGCCGTTGTTCAGAACGAAATAGTCGGTAACGGTGGAGATGCGGTTCATCAGCGAGTCAGCACCGGTGCTGATGGCGATAACGTTCGCACCGCGGACGACGGAATTGTTCGCGCGCACGACCGAGCCGGAGATCTTTCCGATGGATGCAGCATAGGTCGGTTCCGGATACAGTGTAGAGATCGCGGCGATATCATCAGGATTCAGATCGCCGAGCGGAACATCATTCGCTGTGGCGAACGGATACATTGTAGGGACATAGATGGTCTTCGCCGCATCATTCTCGAACTCCCCGTTGATCTGGGTATGGTCAAGACCGAGGAAGTGTCCGAATTCATGGACGAAGGTGGATTTCCATTCCTCAAGTGTATAACTGAATGCACTGCCGTCTGCGAAGACGCCGTTCATCACGGATTCACCCTCTTCAAAATATCCGTCATTGTTCGAATCACCCGATCCGGCGAATCCGATGACTGCATCGGATGCACCCGCACCGAACAGCGCGTCGGTGATGGAACCGTCGCTGTCGAAGATGATCGGACTCATGCCGTCATATTTGAAATCGGTCAATGTTGTGTATTGCAAATAGTTGGTTCCATTCACATCCACCGGCAGTGTATCGGCGCTGGTATGATTGAACGAGACATTCGATGTTGTCACATCTTCCCAGGTCTTGAAACTGGCCTCAGCAAGTGTGCGTGCCTGTGCACTGGTGAAGACCCCGAACGGTCCGCGGTCCACTTTATACGTGATAACGTTGGATTGGTACCGCATTGCTTTTCCGTTCATGGTATACAATGGACCGCCGGCGAACAGAACTGCTGCCGCGGTGCAGAGCAGGGTCAAAAGAGCGAATAGACGTAAGGTTGATCTCATAGAATTATTTCTTCAAAGTAGTGACTAATGAACGGATTGTCGTGGAGAATTCTTCAGCGGTAAGACGTTCGGCATTGGCCGATGTCGCCGGTGACAGTTTTACGGCGGATGCATTCTTCATGCCGGTGAACAGCCGTGCATTGTTCACACCGTTGCGGACGATGGTGGTCTTTGACATGGCATCATATGAGACAGAGAACTTTCCCTGGCTCATACCGATAGGACTGGTGAATCCGTATTTGCTTGGAGCATAGAAGAGGGAATAGATCTCTTCTCCAACTTTGAAGATGGGCATTTCGGCGAATTTCAGAGTGGAACGTTTGTTCGCACCGCCGACCATCTTGAGTGTGACCGTCGGCTGGTCTGCACCGTAGAAATTTTCCTGGACGGCGATCGTGACGAATGTGGAGAGGATATTTGTCTGCGGATCGACCGATGATTCAACATTTGTGACCTTGCCGTGAACGATCATACCGGCATCAGTGACCATTCGCTCGATATTCATTCGGACCGTACGCTGCGCGGAAGCCTGCTGGAATATCACAAGCACGGCTGCAGACAGCAGTAGTATGTGGAACATTCTTTTCATTGTGTGGAGCTCCTTTTTTGGTGATTTAATAAGTTAATAATTTTTTGAGAATCAACAAGGAGAAATATCACAGAAAATGGTATTGTTGAGGGGTGACAACTTTATGAGACAAGAGGAGCGGGGATTATGTAAGGTCCTTCTTCGGGTCGATCTCACCGATCTCTTTGAATTGCTCAAATGATCTGAGCTTTTCCAGAGGTGTGACCATGCCGATCTCTTTCCGCGGCTGTTTGTTGTTGTAATCGTGCAGGTAATTGCGGACCATCCGGTCGGCATCGATCTGTGAATTGAATTGGAACGACAGGAATACTTCCGGTGAGTCGAAATGCTTGATGCGCTCGATCTGCAGTTTGGACTGTGATTGTTTCCTTGTGGGAATGTGCTGCTTGATGCCGAGCCGTCGAAGATTCTGTGTGAACGCGTGAGTGCGTGAGCGGGACATGGCCACGCTTGTAAATGCACCGTCCAGCGGAGTATGAATGTAATGGATCGGGAACGGAAGTGAAGTCAGGATGAACTGGACAAAATCCAACGCAGAGAGCGTGGAATGCCGTGCGTACATTTTGGAGACCCGAAGATGTGTGCATTCGTCCACGGCGGAGTAATAAAAGAATTTCTGTTTGCCGACCGGTCTCTCGAACGGCTTCACGAAGATGATCACACGGTCACCCGGCAGGAGCGGATCATGAGGACGGACCTTACGCCGTTTGATCTTCGTCCCTTTCATATCGATACCGCTGCGGCGAAGGATCTTCCAGATAGTGTTCTCGGCAAGTTCGATGCCATACCATAAGGAAAGGTACAGCTGCAGCCGTTTCTGTCCGAACCCTGTCTGCTCACGCAGATTCTTCAATCGCTGGATGACATGATCCGGAGTTGCGCGGGGATTGTGATGCGGTTTGCGGGAACGGTTCTCGAGCGTATCAGAATTATGTTCGCCGGAGTTGTACCGCTTCCACCATTTGTAGAACGTCTTCCGGCTGATGTCGAATTTCTTACAGACAGCAGGGACACTCTTTACCCGTTCATATTCGGCGAACCATTCCAACCGCTCCGCAGGAGTGGGAAGGATCTCTTTCGATATGGATTTTTTTTCAGTCACCGGGGGTAAGAATGATCGATTCTGATGTACTGCTCTCAGATATTAGAATATTCTAATATCGAGAATTTTTTGAAAAAATCCCCATACTTTCTTTTGTTTCCCCCGAAACAAATAACGCTATTACTTTTGTACAGCCTCCCACAGGATCTCCGCCACATCCTTCACCTGAACTTTATCCGCTGCATCTTTTGCTTTCACACCGTCGCTGATCATTGTAAGACAGAACGGACATGCTGATGCGACTGTCGATGCTCCCGTTGCAAGCGCTTCTTCCGTTCTCTCTATATTGATGCGCTTGCCGTGATGTTCTTCCATCCACATTTGTCCGCCTCCCGCTCCGCAGCAGAGTCCTTTGTCTTTCGTCCTCGGCATCTCCGTCAATTGTGCTCCGGTCGCCTGCAGTGTTGTGCGGGGTGATTCGGTCACATCGTTATACCGTGCAAGATAGCAAGAATCATGATAGGTTACCGTCTGTTCCGACTTCTTTTCCTTTGCGATGGAGATCTTTCCTTCTTCCACCAATTGATTGAGGAAATCGGTATGATGGACGACCTCGAAGTTACCGCCGAACTGCGGATATTCCTTCGCAAGGGAATGGAAGCAGTGCGGACAGGTGGCAACGATCTTCTTCACATTGTATCGGTTCAACGTCTCGATGTTCTCCGTCATCATCGTCTGTGCAAGATATTCATTCCCCATTCTGCGGGCGGCATCGCCGTTGCATTTCTCTTCGGTGCCGAGGATGGCGAATGAGATGCCGGCATGCTGCATCAGTTTGGAGAAAGCGACGGAGACTTTTTTGTAGCGCGCATCATATGCGCCGGCGCATCCGACCCAGAAAAGGACGTCGACATTCTTCGCATCGCCGACCTCCGCCATCTTCGGGATGTTGAGACCATCGGCCCAGTCCGCGCGGGTGGAGTGTGAGAATCCCCACGGTGTGAAGTTCCTCTCCAGATTATCAAATACGGTCTTCAGTTCGGCGGGGAATCGTGATTCATTCAGCACGAGTCCTCGGCGAAGATCGATGATCTCATCCACATGTTCGATCATCACAGGACATTCATTTACGCACGCCATACAGGTAGTACAGCTCCAGAGTTCATCCTCCGTAATGTAATGATCGAGCAGCGTATTCCCGGCTACTTCTTGATTGCTCTCGAGCGTTCCGGCGAGCATCGCGGGGGATTTTTCCGCTGTGCGTCTGCGGGTGTCCACGATGATCTTTCGGGGCGAGAGCGGTTTTCCCGTAAGATTTGCGGGGCAGACCGATTCGCAGCGTCCGCATTCAGTGCAGGTGTATCCGTCCAGCAGCTGTTTCCAGGTAAGGTCCTCAATATCGGTCGCGCCGAATTTCGTGAGTGTTTCATCCTGCAGATTGATCGGTGTGAGTGCCCCTTTGGGTTTCAGCGACGAGAAATAAACGTTGGGCAGGGAAGAGAGAACATGAAAATGTTTCGAATACGGAAGATAATTCAGGAACGCGAGCACCAGCGAAATGTGCATCCACCAGAAGAGCCCTTCGGCAACATACGTTCCCTGCGAATAATCGAATCCGAGAACTGATGAGAGCGTGGACGAGATTGGATAGTTCCAGCCTGCTTCATGCATGTGAATGCCGATGCGCGCAGCATTCTGAAGCAGTGTCGTGCTGACGATCAGAAAGATCCACGTAAGGATCATCGCAGCGTCCTTACTTCCGTGTGCATCCACTTGAAGCCGTTTCACTTTCGTGATGAAGCGTCTCCACAATGAGCCGAGCACCCCGAGCATCACCAGCAGACAGAAGATCTCCTGCGAGAACGTGATGACCGAATATCCCGCACCGAGGAACGAGAATGAGAAATGACCGAAGATCCCTTCAATGATCGATTCGATCACGACAAGCGAGAGTGCAAGGAAACCCCAGAAGATCATCACATGCAGCGTTCCGGCGACCGGTTCGCGCATCAGTTTGGTCTGGAGGATGGCGATGGAAAGGACATTCTTCAGTCGTTTCGGGATGTCGGTGAATCGGTTATCCGCTTTTCCAAGCCGGAGCGTCGCCAGGACTTTCTTAGCACTGAAACCGAAGAGTGTGATCGAACCGAGGAAGACGAGTGTAAAAGCAAGTTGGCTGAGTTCCATGAAGAGATCCTTTTGATGAACATTGCGCGCTGTCCGGTTGGTCAGCGTTCCGAAGCAATGTTACGTCGTAAGTTCTAAAGCGACGAATGTTTTTCGTTCTTTAATGTAGTAGACCCGTTGTCCATCCATGAAAAATGAATCCGGCACGGCATAGGCGGTGGATCCATTCAGGACATCGGAATATACTTTTTTCTTGGTGGTTGTGTCAATAATATACAATGTATTTTTCAGATTCCGTTCGTCATCTGCGGACTTTTGATAGACATTCATTACGTGATATTTCCCGGAAGTGATGATGTCGGCGCTGACGAATCCTTGCTCTTTATTCAGCATGGACCAAATTTCGCTGTCATCGTCCGGTGCGGCGGTCCTTGAGAATGTGAAATCGGTCTTTTCATATTGTCCGTTTTCCGGAACATCTTCCGGAAGCATATTCATCTCTTCGATCAATTCCCCGGTGAGTTCATTCAGTCTATAATAGACGCGGCGTTCGAACAGGTCCTTGTAACCGTACACATTCGGCGATTTGATCGCGAGAAAGGTGCAGTCGTTGTTCTTCCAAAGGATCGTTCCGTTCGCCGGATCGACAGCGATGATCCCTTTTTGTTCCGGCATATCCGGTTTCCTGAATCCATGCAGGTAGAGCCGTTCCTTTGTGATTCCACAGAGACCGATCCACCATTGTTCATCGAAGGTCTTATTCTTCCACAGCACCGTTCCGTTTCCCGCATCCAATGAAAAGAAGGTGACCGACTTGTTCTCCGTGTTCCTGTCCTCGCCGATGATCACTCCGTTCGAAGAGAACATGATCCTCCACAACGTGTGGTCAACAGAAAATTTCCAGAGAGGTGTCAGGCGTTTTGAAGAAAAGAGAGAGAGGAATTCCATGGGATAAAAATAACTCAATATCCTTTCACTTTCAATGTGTCGGTTGTCATTAATCTTTTCCGGGGGCGAAAAATCTGTTGATATATGCTCCAATTCGGAATATATTCCCAACAGGAACGAAGCAGAAAGAGTCTATGGGAAACCAACAAATTTTGCTCATCATTCTCGGTATGATCATCGTCGGAGTTGCAGTGACCGTGGCGATCATTTTGGTGAATGAGAATGCAGTCACAGCCAATAGGGATGCACTTGCTGCTGATCTGCTGAACCTTTCCGTAAAAGTGCAGCAATACTATAATACGCCTGCATCAATGGCCGGAGGCGGACACTCATATATCGGATTGACCGCAGATCCAGCAGGGATGGCTCGACTCGTGTCGACAGCATTTTCCAATAACGGGAATGGCGTATATACCATCAGGACCGCCGGTACGTCAACTCAAATTGTGCTGGAAGCAGTCGGCAATGTTGAACTCTCCGACGGAACATTCCCTACCTTATCGTGCATCATCCGTCCCGGCAACGCAACAGTTACGATCGAAAATTGACCCATCACATGATGAACGCACCGCAACCGTTGAGGTTTTCAACGGTTGTTTCGTTTTAAAGAGTCCGCTTGTTTGGTTTGCTTCTCTCTTCAATTCTTGGTAAATTTCAACAGCAAACGGGAAAATTTCGAACATTTATCAAGGAATAATTCATTATGGCAGTTAAAGTAGGTATCAACGGATTCGGCCGTATCGGCCGCCAGGTGATCAGCGCACTGGTCGAAAAGAACGTTCTCGGTAAAGAGATCGATATTGTTGCGGTCGTGGATGTCAGCACGGACGCAGATTATTTTGCATATCAATTGAAGTATGATTCCGTTCATGGTCATTTCAAAGGGACCGTGACAAGTGAAAAGAGTTCACCCGCAGCAGAACACGATGATGTTCTGGTCGTGAACGGTTCGAAGATCAAATGCGTTCAGGCGCAGAAGGATCCGTCACAGCTGCCGTGGAAAGAACTCGGCGTGGATATCGTGATCGAATCCACCGGACTCTTCACCGATTCCGAAAAAGCAAAAGGCCACATCGCAGGCGGCGCAAAACGCGTGCTGATCTCCGCTCCCGGTAAAGGGGATGTGAAGACGATCGTGATGGGTGTGAACGACAATGAATATGATGTTGAGAAGCATGTGATCGTTTCGAATGCATCGTGCACCACCAACTGCCTTGCACCGGTCGTGCATGTGCTGTTGAAGGAAGGGATCGGAATTGAAACAGGTCTGATGACCACCATCCACGCATATACAGCAACACAAAAGACCGTTGACGGTCCTTCGAAGAAGGATTGGAGAGGCGGACGTGCAGCAGCGATCAATATCATTCCTTCATCCACCGGAGCTGCAAAAGCGGTCGGCGAAGTTCTTCCGCAGACCAAAGGAAAATTGACCGGTATGTCGTTCCGTGTTCCCACAGCTGATGTTTCCGTGGTCGATCTGACATTCCGCGCAACACGCGATACTTCCATCGAAGAGATCGATGCACTGTTCAAGAAAGCTTCCGAAACATATCTGAACGGTATCCTCGGATACGCGAACGAAGAGGTTGTATCATCCGATTTCATCCACGATGACCGTTCCTCCATTTATGATTCGCTGGCAACACTGCAGAACAATCTGAAAGGCGAGAAACGCTTCTTTAAGGTTGTCTCCTGGTATGACAATGAATGGGGCTATTCGAACCGCGTTGTCGATCTGCTGAAGAAAATGGCGGCGGCATCGAAATAACGATTGGTCGCTGACAAGACCGGTGATCGTACAGCGTCTTAACGTTCAGTAAGGCTGATCTCGTTGTTCGGGCTCAGCCTTTTTATTTCATCCATTAAGGAATCGAATGAGAGTTCTTGTCGTACTGCTGATCTTCGCCGGCATGATATCCGCACAGGAATCGAAAGAGAAGATCATCCAGCTGAACAACGGCGACAAGCTGACCGGCACGGTCCTTTCAGAGAATGACTCCGTCATTGTCATCTCCACATCGTTCGGCGAAATACCGGTCCGGAAGAGTGACATCAAGCTCCAGTCCATCACACTGTATCTGAAAGATGGAAGTATCGTATCCGGTGAGATCCTCTCGCGGAATGAACATCGGTTCACGCTGAAGACATCATTCGCAGTTGTGACGATCGAAAAGGAGATGGTCGACCGCACATCGGAAGCCGGAACGGTGATTCCCGGTTCAGCACAGCAGACAGAGTTCCTATACAGCAAAGAACAGCTGACCGATATCTTCTTCGATCCTACCGGGTATACGCTGGAGAAAGGTTCTGTCTATTTCAGCGGACTCTCCTGGGGTGTTGCGCTGTCTGAAGATATCGACATCTCTTCGTCGTACTGGAGATATTTCTTAACGGACATGAATATCCGTCCGAAGTTCCGAATCTACAAACGCGGCAACGTTGAATCGGAAGATGCACTGTCCGTGGGATTCCATCTTCACACCGCCGGACCGACCGGGAAGCGTCGTTTTCAAACCGAATCCGTTCCGGCGTACGATCCGTTGACCAATACGAGCAATTACGTGCAGGTAAGGTCATGGCAGGATATCGGCAAGTTTGATGATTATTTTATCTGGACGGAATTGTTTGCAGGATATACGCATTCAATTGTCAAACCGAGCGGACAAGGGCGATTATCATTCCACACAGGTGCAAGTCTGATCCTCCATCGGTCTGTAACGATGCCTCGATTTTGGGTCGGAATTGAGAACGATATCACGGACCGTTTCAAGATCATCGGTCAGGTCTATTATGACCGCTATCAGCCGTCGTACCGTGAAGAAGTACAGAATATCGAAGCAAAGAATCCGTTCAATCTCGATTTCGGATTCGTCTATGCCGTGAGCGAATCGTTCCGGCTCGGAATTCACTATCAACCGTACATCATTCTATTCTATTTCAAATTCTAACTATGAATAAAAAGACCATTACCGATATCGACCTCAAGGACAAACGCGTGCTGCTCCGCGTTGATTTCAATGTACCGCTGAAGAACGGCGTCATCCAGGATGACATCCGCATCACAGCGGCACTTCCCACCATCAAATTCATCCTCGCGCAGCATCCGAAATCGCTCGTGCTGATGTCGCATCTCGGCGATCCGAAGAAGGACACCCAGAAAGCGAAAGAGAAAGCAGAGAAGGACGGGAAACCGTTCGATGAAAAAGCATTCAGCGACGGAAAACATAAAATGAAACCGGTCGTTGAACGTCTATCATCATTGCTCGGCGTTCCCGTGAAACTTGCACCTGCCGCAATTGGACCGGAAACCAAAGCCATGGCGGATGCACTCGGCGCAGGGGAGATCCTGATGCTGGAGAATACACGCTTCCATAAAGAAGAGACGAGCAAGGAGCCGGCGGACCGTGAACGGATGGCAAAGGAACTCGCGCAATACGGCGATGTGTATGTGAACGATGCATTCGGTTCCGCCCACCGTGCACATGCTTCAACAGAAACGGTCGCCAAATTCCTACCGGCGGTGGCAGGATTCCTGATGGAGAAGGAACTGGCATATCTGAGCAAGGCAACGGCTACACCGGTGAAACCGTATGTCGCCATTATGGGTGGCGCGAAGATCTCCGGAAAGATCGACGTCATCCAGAATCTGATGGGAAAAGTGGACGCGCTGCTGATCGGCGGCGGAATGATGTTCACATTCTACAAAGCGCAGGGACTCGAGATCGGGAACTCGCTGCTCGAGGCGGATAAGATCGAATTGGCAAAACAGCTGATGGATGAAGCGAAAGCAAAGAACATCCGCCTGCTGCTGCCGGTGGATTGTGTCGTTGCGGATAAATTCGACAATGATGCGCCTCAGCGTGTCGTGAACGTGAACTCTATCCCTGCCGGAACTGTTGGTATGGATATCGGACCGGAGACGATCAAACTGTTCAGTCAGGAGATCACGAAAGCGAAGACGGTCGTCTGGAATGGTCCGATGGGCGTGTTCGAGATGAGCAACTTCGCCAAAGGAACGAACGCGGTAGCTCAGGCATTGGTAGAAGCAACGAAACTCGGCGCAACGACCATCGTCGGCGGCGGTGATTCGGCTGCAGCGATCGCGAAAGCAGGTTTGGAAAAAGAGGTCTCCCATGTATCTACGGGAGGCGGAGCATCGTTGGAATTCCTCGAAGGGAAAGTGCTTCCGGGAGTTGCAGCACTGAATGACAAATAAGCTTTCATGAAACAACAAATTCCAAACTCCAAATAACAAAAACTGTTATGCGGATCGTTTGGAATTTGAACATTGAATATTGGAATTTAATAATTTATGTCCTATAACCGACCAGGTAATTTTAACCGTCCGAGTTTCTTCGGCGGCTTTCAGTTCTTCCCACCGGTGATCAAAGGATTGCTCATCGCAAACGGCGCGGTCTTCCTTGGAATGATGTTCTTCGGAAGTTTCCACATTGGCGATTTTTCCTTTGAGCATTTCTTCTTCGAATCGTTCGCGCTTTGGCCGCTCGGAAGCGGATTCGGATTCTGGCAGCTCTTCACCTACATGTTCATGCATGCGAGCTTCACGCACATCCTCTTCAACATGCTTGCACTGTGGATGTTCGGAATGGAATTGGAGCATGTCTGGGGGTCGCGGAAATTCTTCATCTATTATTTGCTCTGCGGATTCGGCGGCGGTCTTGCGAATCTCATCGTCGCGCCGATGTTCACCTCAGTCGGTCCGACGGTCGGTGCTTCCGGTGCGGTGTATGGAATTCTGCTGGCATTCGGTATGATGTTCCCCGAGCGTCCCATCTACGTCTATTTTCTGCTCCCCATCAAAGCGAAATATTTCGTGGTCATGTATATGGCGTTCGAGATCTTCTCTGTCGGAAGCATGGACGGCGTTGCTCATTTTGCTCACCTCGGCGGTGCGCTGGTCGGATTCCTCTATCTAATGGCTGACGGATATAAATTCAACAACACGTTCAATGCACCCTCGCAGCCGAGTATCTTCACCCGCATGTCGAATTTTGGAAGTTCACAACCGCAGGAACCGCGGTATTCCGATGTCAGCGAAGCGAAGATCTTCGATATCACCGAGCATAACAGGAAAGAAGCCGAAAAAGCGCAGGCCCAGATCGATCAGATCCTCGACAAGATCAGCCGGAACGGATATCAGAGTCTAACCGAAGAAGAGAAGAAGATCCTGTTCGAGGCGAGCAAAAAACTGAATTAGTCTTGGATGAACGCGGAGACGCTGAGGCGCGGAGGATAATCGGGAGTAATGGTTAAAGAGGAATACGATAAGATCACCGAGCAGATCATTGCTGCGGCTATCGAAGTTCATCGGGAATTGGGACCGGGACTGCTTGAGTCTGGTTACGAGATATGTTTGCTGAAGGAATTATTGTCACGCGGATTTTCTGTTCAACAACAAGTTCTTATCCCAGTCATCTACAAGAATGAAAACTGAACAAAGAGTTCTATATTGACCTTCTTGTTGAGAGAGAAGTTGTTATAGAACTCAAAGCTGTAGAAATGTTGCTGCCGGTTCATGAAGTGCAATTGGTAACGTATTTGAAGTTAGCAAATAAGCGATTGGGACTATTGTTGAATTTCAACGTCCCCGTCCTAAAAGATGGAATTCGAAGAAAAGTAAATAAATTAATAGAATAACTTCTCTGCGCCTCCGCGTCTCAGCGTTCATAAAGGAAACCATGGAAAACATCTTACCCGTTATTCAACCGAACCAGAATGGAAATCCTAACCAGAACCCGAACAGCTACAAGGTCGGGGTCCGCCGCCACACCCGTCAGGTGAATATCGGCGGGATCAAAGTGGGAGGAGGTGCTCCGATCTCCGTGCAGACAATGACGAAGACGAAGACGGATGATATCAAAGGGACGGTGAAACAGATCATCGATGCACACGAAGCGGGCTGCGACATCGTCCGTGTAACCGTGAATGATAAAGAAGCAGCGGATGCAATGGCGGAGATCGTCCGTCAGTCACCGCTGCCGATCGTTGCGGATATCCATTTCAACCACATTTTTGCTCTGAAAGCAGTGGAAGCGGGTGTTGCAAAGGTCCGCATCAATCCGGGGAATATCGGTTCGAAGGACAGGATCCGTCAGGTGCTGACTGCGGCGAAAGACAAAGGAATTCCGATCCGTATCGGCGTCAATTCCGGTTCGCTCGAAGAGGATATCCTCGAGAAATACGGCTATCCCACAGCAGAAGCATTGTACGAATCCGCGATGCGCCATGTCGGCATCTGCGATGAGTTCAATTTCCGCGATGTGATCATCTCCGTAAAATCGACCGATGTACGTCTGATGATCGAAGCGTACCGATTGGTTGCTCAACGGACAGATATTCCGCTCCATCTGGGGGTGACCGAAGCAGGACTCACACGCGTCGGCACGATCAAATCCGCCGTCGGTATCGGTGCACTTCTTGCCGAAGGGATCGGCGATACGATCCGTGTCTCGCTGACGGATGAACCGGTGAAGGAAGTGGAGGTCGGAAAAGAGATCCTTCGTTCACTCGGACTCGCAACGCGCAATGTTGAACTGATCGCCTGCCCGACCTGCGGTCGACTTGAGATCGATCTGTTCGGCATTATGGCGGAACTGGAAAAACGACTTGAAGGAGTGAAGAAACCGGTGAAGATCGCCGTCCTTGGATGTGTGGTGAACGGTCCGGGTGAGGCGAGTGATGCTGATATCGGTATCGCCGCGGGAAAAGGTGTCGGAATTTTATATCGCAAAGGTGAGATGATCCGGAAGATCAAAGAGAGCGAGATCGTCGATGTGGTGGTAGAAGAAGTGAACAAATTCCAGCCAGAGAACTAATGGAGCAAAGCCGGTGATCATACCGGCTTTGTTATTTATGCTATGAAACAATCCGAACCGGAAAAGATCATCGTAAAAGCCTATGACGTTGCTTCGTCATACGACCTGAAAGCGGCCCGCGAGATCCTTGTGAACAATTTTGCAGGGAAAGTGCTGAATATGAATCCGCTGCTCGTGCAGATCGGAAATCATAAGATGATCGGCATGTTCGATTACGGTTCGATCGTCTTCTTCAATCATTTTCAGGCGGAGATCACAGAGACGCTGGATACATTGCGCGGCTGTGCATTCCGTCCTAACCGCAGGTTCAGTGAGGATGAGTATGTTCTGAGCATCACTTCGCGGCTGCAGATGCCCGAGGGGACAGAAGAACTGTTCATTAAGGAATTCAACAAGGATATCGCCATGGTGGTCAGTGTGGTGCTGAGCCGTTCTGTCTCATTGGAGTATTATGAATCACTCATCTCCGACACATTCGGCCAGCTGGAGGATTCGGTCTCGACCCTAGCACGGGAAGGACGGATCCAAAAGAACGAACGGACACTGACGAAGGAAGTGGGGCTTGCGATTTCCGTGGAGCAGGAACTTGCCTACAACCTTTCCGCATTCGATGAACCTGAGATCGTCTGGAGCGGCGGGAAAAGGATCGATGAGCTCTATAAGAAATTGAAACGCGAATTCGATCTTGATGACCGTATCCGCGCCATTCAGCAGAAGGTCTCCATCATCTCCCGCTCGAGCACTTTCGTGATATCGCGTCTTGAAGCACAGCGGGCACAGATCCTGGAATGGATCATCATCATCCTGATCATTTCCGAGATCATCCTCGCACTGCTTGGTAAAATGTGATCCTTACAGGACGGAACAGCCTTTGTCCGAAACACAGAATGACCTTCCGATGGATGGTCATTCTGTGTATTGCGGTTCGTTCACGATGATTCGCTAAGCGTCCTTCGTTTGATCCGTCTCTTTCGAACGTTTATTGGCGATCGCGTAGAAGGTGATCAATCCGAGTCCGCCGGACACAAAGATGATCCCCGCGGTGATCTGTTCTTCATGTCCGAAGAACAGCTGTGAAAGGAATGCGCTGATCAATATACCGGCTCCGATGAAGAGTGCCAGCAGACCGAATTTCAGGGACGTGAGAGGATTCACCTTGAATGATAGTCCGCGGTAAAGGTATTTCAGTTCTTCGGAGACAAGACCTTTCTCAATGATCGTCATCCGTTCTTTATGACGTCCATCGAAATACTTCCATAACACCGCCGCTGTGCCGCCGAACAGGAAAATAGGTACTACGACTTCCGCTTCCATACGATCTCCATAATGTGATAGTTGATGTTTGTTGACTGCTTTCTTACTTTGACCTGTCTTGCGGTGCGAAGGTTTCACGGAATGAACCATGGTTGCCATTGGTCCGTTATGAGAACGGTGAAACCTTGCTGCGGCGGATGCGGTCTAAATACTGGAACGTTCTCATATTAAGGATGAATGAAATCCACTGACAATGAAATTGTCCGCCGGGTGATCGACGGCGACAGCCGTGCCTATGCCGAATTGGTGGACCGCCATAAGGATAAGGCGATGACCCTTGCCGTGCGGATGCTGAAGGATCGGCGTGAGGCCGAAGAAGCGCTTCAGGATGCATTCGTCCGCGCGTTCCGGGGACTGCCTGCATTCGAATGGAAGGCCAGTTTTTCCACGTGGTTCTACCGTATCGTCTTCAATGTCTGTTCGTCACGTCTCAGCAGACGCGGCGATACCGCGGTGCTCTCCATTGATCAGGAGAATGATGACGAACTGACGATGGAGATCCGGTCGCAGGATGATGAGCCGGACAAAGAGCTGGAGATGAAGGAATTCAATTCCATCGTTCGCAGCGAGATCGACAACATGGAAGCTGCCTATGCATCGATCCTGACGATGTTCTTCCTGCAGGAAATGAGTTACGAAGAGATCATCAGTGTTACCGGACTCCCTCTCGGTACGGTAAAGAACAGATTGTTCCGCGCCAGGATGCAGCTGCGCAGAGCGGTACTGAGACATTTTTCAGCAACGAACATATTGGTGAATTTATGAACGACCCCCGTCGGCCCACACAACAGGAATTGATGGAATACGTTGACGGAACTCTCGATCCCCAACGGTTCCTTGAGATCGATCACATCTGTACGAATTCCAGGAAATTGCAGCGCGAAGTAGCGTTGCTGCGGATGATGCGGCTCAGCGTTTCACGCACGATCATTCCGGCGAACAGGAATTTCGCCGCCGACATCCTTTCCGAAGTCGATCCAAAGAGAAGAACATCATTCTGGTACCGCATGGCGGATAATTCGTCGAACATCTTCGCCATGGTGATGGTTCTTTCACTGGTCGGCATGGTCATTCTCTCCGTGCCGGGAGCGGCACATACTGAAAAAAGTGCCATCGCGAAAACAATGGATTCATATTCCTCCGTCATCTCATCAACGATTGACGGTGTGAATAATTGGACAAAGCACTATGCCGGCCCGGTGCATAGGATCAATGAGACATTTTCCGGGAAATTAATGCTGATAGCGTTTGGTATTCTCTTTTTATTCGCCGCTTTTGATGAAGTGATCGGCAAGCGCTTCTTCCGCGTTACAAACAAGCGTTCGCCTTAAGGAAGAAAGGAAGATTGCATCGGATCGAAACCGATCCACTGCGAATTCCGTCGAACATTTCTTGCACCCCCAACCAGTTTTTAGTATTTTGTCTGCACATGTCCGTAAGATAGAAAGAGACCGTGCAGATCAATGGCTAAAAAACAGACCGCCCGAACCGTCGCAGAGTCAAAATCCTCAAAAAATATATCCCTGTTCCCGTTCTTTTCGTCCCAACTTCAGCATCCTTTCGCCGGTGCGGTGATCGCGGCAGCGTATCTGCTCGGCATCCTCTATTTGGGACTGACGTACCACTTGGTAGGTGATTATAATGTCGAGACGGATTTCTTTCAATCCTATGTGCCGATGGCGAAGGATATTCTCCGCGGCATCTGGACCATTGAGGAATTCCGCGGTCCCGGTTATCCGATGGTGCTGGCATTGTTCGGATCGGTGTTCGGTAATTTCTTCACTGCCGGGGTCATCGCGTCCGCCGTTACGGCGTCATTGACATTATTTTTCACATTTGAAGTGCTCAAGAAATTATTCCGCTCCGACCTGGCGCTCGTTGTTGTGCTGCTGACAGGCTTGAATCAAACATTCGTCCAATATGCATATACAGCAGGGACGGATATGACATTCAACTGCTTCACGTCCGCCGCCGTTTATTTTTTGTTGAAAAGCGAGCGTGTGAGTGCAGTCAATATCATTCTTGCTGCTCTTGCTTCGGCGCTCGCGTATCTAACGCGCTATAACGGTATCGTTGTTCTCGTCGCCGTGCCGGTGATGATCGCTGCATTCAATATCTATGACATTCCGGTGAAACAGCGGCTGCAGATGTCCGGATTGTTCCTGCTCGGATTCTTCCTGTCCATCTCACCGTGGGGAATCTATTGCTGGACTGAGCGGGGGAGTTTCTTCTATAATAAGAACTATCTGAATATCGCCTATGAGATGTTCGCCAAAGGGAAGATGGGCTGGGACCAATATTGGAATGTTGAATCGACGAAATATCATTCGCTGGGTCAGGTGATCTTTGCTGATCCCGGGCTGTTCGTTTCGACGGTCTTCGGGAATCTGTTCGAGCATTTGAAGAACGATCTTACCAAATTAACGGTATGGGGAATCGGTCTTTGCTTCGGTATCAGTGCAGTCGGACTGTGGAAGAATCGACCGAACCGCCGTCAAGGTGCGTATTTTGCCTTTGGTGCTTTAATGTTCTCCGTACTGCTGCTGGTATTCTACGGCGAGCGTTTTTCCATGTTCCTGTTGCCGATCTATGCTTCGTTCGGTCTTTCCATGCTCTTATGGGATCGTTGGAAATCGGTACCGTTCTTCAACGGGACGATCATTTCGCTGGTGCTGATCGTCTGGACGTTCGCAGCATCGTATGATTTCAACAAAGTGAATATCGATTCCGGTCCGAAAGAGATCAAAGTGATCGCGGATTGGTTCAACGCCAATGTGAAAGATACGGACGAGTCGAAGATCATCGTCTGCCGGAAACCGCACATCGCGTTCTATACGAATAAGACGATGAAGTATTTCCCGTATGTCAATTCCTTCGACGCGCTGGAACAGGAAGTGAAGAAACTGAACGCATCGTATTTCTTCTATGGTATCTTTGAAGCGAATATGCGACCTGAATTCCAGTCGCTGCTCGATCCGAGTAAAGCACCGGCGTGGCTGGAACCGATCACGTATACGGTCAATCCTCCCTCTGTATTATATCGCGTAAAGAAATAGTCCGGCAAAAGTGTGAGGAGTCACCTCACCAGTGAACCTAACAGAAAGAATTTCATGGCAGCAACCATTAACATCCTCTTCATCGGCGATATCATCGGCGTTCCCGGAATGGACCTCGTCACCAATCTGTTCAAGGGACTCGTGGAGAAGCACAAGATCGATTTCGTCATCGCGAACGGCGAGAACGCAGCGGACGGGAAGGGGATCGAAGAATCGCAAGTAAAGCATCTGTTCGATCTCGGCGTGAACGTGATCACCGGCGGCAATCATACCTTTGACCGCTGGGACATGAGGAAGGTCTATACATCATTCAAGCATCTGCTTCGTCCGCTGAATTTCCCTCACGGAACGGCCGGTATCGGATACACGATCTATGAGATGAAGAACGGTGTGAAGATCGGCGTGATCAATCTGCAGGGACGCACCTATATGCAGCCGATCGAAGATCCGTTCAGGACGGTCGATTGGGCACTGACCAAGATCAATGAGCAGACGAAGATCGCGTTCATCGATTTCCATGCGGAAGCAACGGCGGAAAAGATGGCGATGGGCTGGTATCTTGACGGACGCGCGAGTGTTGTGGTCGGCACGCATACGCACACACCGACGGCTGACGCCCGCATCCTGCCGCGCGCAACAGGATTCATCACGGATGTCGGCATGACCGGACCGTATGATTCAGTGCTGGGAATGAAAAAGGATCTTGCGATCAAACGTTTTCTCACGCAGACACCGCACAAATATGAAACTGCATCCAATGACGCGCGTCTTTGCGGTGTGATCGCTGAAGTGGAAGTGGAGACAGGGAAGTGTGTGAATTTCGAACAACTGATCTTCCCGAAATTCTAAGAGAGAATCATTAATTGATCTCCTGCATCAGGTATTTCCTGGCGCGGACACGGCAATAATAGAGCGGATAAGTTCCGTCCGGCAGCATTACTTTTCCTCTTCCCTGGACGATGACAATATCCTGCACGCCCGCGACCTGGATACTGTAGGTGCCGTTCTCGTTGTCAGAAAATTCCGTGCTGATGAGTTTTCCGATACCGGCAGCATCGGCGGTCAATCCGACAAAGGAGTTCCCGCCGCCCGCCATGGAGTGAGGTGTATAATAATAATGCTGCGCTTTCACCGTGATCATGACGAGGTCCCGCTGTACATCGTCCCTGTTGGCTGTAATGAGATGGTCATTGTACATGACAATAGCTACGGAAACGGCGAGTCCGACGATCACGACACCGAGAATGATCAAAAGCAGTTGTTGCTGTCCCATAATTTCAAGTCAGTGTAATCCAAACTGGACTGCGGTATATTGATTATCGGCACAAATTCGAAAAACCATATGTACATATAGGTGTCTGTACTTCAATACGCTGCAGATCCTTTATTATTTACAAAAACACAAATATTTATGACCATTATCGACGGTAAAAAGATCTCTCAGGAGATCAAAGAAGAGATACGGATCGCAACCGCAGCATTCAAAGCGGAAAAGGGATTTGTTCCCGGACTTGCTTTCATCCTTGTCGGAGAGGATCCCGCCTCGCAGGCATACGTCCGCAGTAAAGGAAGGTCCTGCGAGGAGATCGGATTCTATTCCGTGACGGAACGGGTTCCTGCCTCCACCACAGAGAGCGAACTGCTTTCAATGATCGACCGATTCAACCGTGATGAAAAGATCCACGGGATCCTTATCCAGCTTCCGCTGCCGAAGCATATCAACGAGCAGCGGGTGATCGAAGCGATCTCGCCGGCGAAGGATGTGGACGGTTTTCATCCCGCCAATGTGGGAAAGATGATGATCGGCATCGACACGTTCTTTCCGTGCACGCCGTACGGTATCGTGGAATTGTTGAAGCGTTCACACATCGATCCTTCCGGCAAACATGTGGTCGTTGTCGGACGGAGTAATATCGTCGGGAAGCCGATCGCCAACATGCTTGTGCAGAAGAAGCAGGGGGCCAATGCCGTAGTGACGATCGCACACACCGGAGCGAAGGATATTTCGTACTACACGAAACAGGCGGATATTCTGATCGCTGCGGTGGGGAAAGCGCATGCCATCACCAAAGAGATGGTGAAGCCGGGAGTGATCGTGATCGATGTCGGGATCAACCGCGTGGAGGATGCTTCTGCAAAGAACGGTTACCGGTTGACCGGTGATGTGGATTATGAATCGGTGAAGGAAGTCGCTTCTGCTATCACACCGGTTCCCGGCGGTGTCGGACCGATGACGATCGCGATGCTGATGGTGAATACCTTCAAAGCGGCAGGCGGTAAGATCTGACGGAGAGTGATCGGATTGAATTGAATGAAGTGCGGACAATCTGTCCGCACTTCTCGTTTTAATTATAATATCAGTTCTGAGATACGCCCCGTTTCCGGCTGTTCTATTCTAATGACTCTTCGAGCATCACCCTTCTCGATCCAAAGAATGGAACGTCCTTCAAAGTCATTCGATTCCACCTTATAGCAATCGATCCCCTTCACATTTTCAACGCCGAACCTTTTCAGCGAATACGGAGTGATCTGATTGGTCTGAGGATTCAGCATTTGGAAAGAATAGCTCTCCCTGACCGAAAAATCCAACGCTCGTGGAACGAACGGGGATTGTGAAAAATCAAAGACCCGTCCCGTGAATTCCGGATCGTTCTTCATCACCCTGTTAAACGGTCTCATCAATGTTGTGATATGAAGACGCTGCTTCTCATAGTTGCAGCGCGTATCCATCACGATCTGTCCGTTCACGATGATCTTGCTGAGTGATTGCACCGGGGTCAGATCGGCATTCATTGTCCCGGAAACGGTCTTGGTGAATCCCGTCGTGATGATGTTCATATAGATCTCGATCAATGAATCCGAATGGAGGAAGGATATCTGGTACAGTCCGTTCCCTTGTTTGCTTGTAGAAGAGTAGGTGAGCACTTCGGGTTTGGATGATAACCATTGTGTCTTGAACGGCTCCGGCTCGGACGCAGTGAGGAGTGAGACGGAAAAGATGAATGCAGCAAAAAGGAATATTTGTTTCATGGTATAGCTCCGATAGTATGTGAATGGATATAGTGGTACTCTTTCATCAACGATGGAGAATGATGAATAGTAATGAACTGTGATGAACAGAATGGTTCAGTGTAACAAAGGTGCGAGTGGTTTGTCCGGTCTGATCAGGACCGGATGTACTGCGGAGGGTGATGATGCTGAAACGAACGACCGCTGAGTAGCCGCGATCGTTGTATTGCTATTTGTTCAAAGTCCGCCGGGAAATGAGATAGACGATCCAGAAGATCACTCCAATGCTCTCATAGATCAGAGCGCTTACAGGTGCTTCAATGAAGAGCCAGTAGATTCTTCCATTGGTATAGAGACATGAGAACGGAAGAAGAGTAAAGAAGATCGCGAACGCCATAAGATATTTCTGACGCTGAAGCACAGAACGAGTCCGCTTCAATGTCTTCAATGCATCGCTTGCGTTCAACGGATTGGCAGGATCGTTCGGCAGATCGGTCGATGCTATCAGCCGGATCTGTTCTGCAAATTCGGGATTCTCAGAGATGTATGCCGTAACAGCCCGTTTGGTATCCTCACTGCAGTCTCCGGAAAGGTAGAGAGGAATGAGGTCTGCGATAATGTCTTTAGTGATGTTCATTGGATATATCCTTATGATGATCGTGTTAATGCAAGTTTTTGACGGATCCGGAAGATCTTCACTTTGATCGCTGCAATGGTCAATCCGGTCATTTGTGATATTTCGTGATAGGAGAGTTCATCGCGCGCTTTCATATACATCACTGTTCTGTCGATCTCCGGCAAACTGTCAAGAATGGTGAGCGTCCGTTCCAATTCTGACCGATCTTCGTTCCGTTCCATTTCTGTTTGCGTTGTCTCCGGAACATCTTCAGTCAGAGGGGTGAATTTCCTCTCCCGTCTGATCCGCTGAAGATGAAGGTTCCGGGTGATCGTGAATAGGAATGCTTTCACCGTCTCCTGCCGGATGTCTGTCGCGGCGGTCCACACCCGGATGAACGTTTCCGATGTGATATCCTTCGCATCATCCTCATTTCCGCACAGCCAGAAAGCAAAGCGGTAAACATCGCCGGAATAGCGGGAGTAGAGATCCTCAAATATGTCGGTATCGTTTCCCATTCGTATATAGTATCCTTGAAACGGAGGAAAGTTACAAAGAAATACGTTCTATTTTAAAAAAGAAAAGGCGGACTGAGTGTCCGCCTCGGAATTGCGTTCTGCAGATCGAGCTATTCTTTTGTTTCCCAGAATATCCCGGCCAATGCCAGCTGGCGCAGGATCGGGGAAACGTTATACCGCTCTTCATGATAGTGATGATAGAGTGCATCGAGCACTGTCACCACATTGGAAAAGCCGATGGATTCACCCCAAGCGATTGGTCCCTGCGGAAAGTTCATCGCGTGTTTCAACGCTTCGTCGATATCTTTCGGTGCCGCCACATCGTTCTGCACTGTGAATAATGCTTCGTTGATGATCTGGCAGAGGATCCTCGGCATCACCATACCGACGCTGTCCTGGACCATCGCGGTCTCTTTTTTAGCGGAAGCGAACAGCGCCGTGACTGTATCCGCTGTTTCTTTCGATGTGTGGAGTGACGGCGCGAGTTCCACGAGTGTGTTAGACAATAATGTAGGGAACGCTGCGATACCAATGAATCGTTGACGATTTTTCAGAAGATGTGATTGTGAAAGGATCGTTTCTGCGACAGTATTCGAGACGACCGGAACATTCTCCGGCAGTGCTTCATCGAGCGCTTCGAGATTCTTCTTTTTCTGTTCGGAGGATGCGATGGTCAATTCGAACGCAACGGTGATCTTTTTCGCGGAGGTCTTCAGGGAAGCGAGATTCTTCAGTTCCTGAACTGCGATCCCTTTCTCCTGGAACATTGCCGAATATTCCTTCACCAAATGTTCATCGCCAAGCAGGCACACGAGATGTTTCACGTCCGCTTTGACCGGCTTCTCTTTTTTGGGAGCAGGTTCGGACTTCGCTTTCTTTTGTGGAACGGCGGGTTCGACCGGCGGCACTATAGGCGGAGCGGTCTCTATGACAGCGGCTGTCTCAATAACGACGGGCAATGGTTCAACGGCTGCTGCAGCAGGAACTGACTTCTTCGCGGCAGGAGCCTTCTTCTTTGCTTTCGGTTTCTCTTTTTTGGTCTGTTTTTTCATTTATCTTCGTAGTTATAGAATCCCTTTTTTGATTTCTTCCCGAATAATCCTGCCTCCACCATCTGCTGCTGGATCTGACTTGGACGGAAGCGCGCTTCGTGATACATCTGTTCGTAGATCGCTTCTGAAACCGAGAAGTTCACATCATTGCCGACATTGTCCATCTGCTCGAACGGTCCCATTTTGAATCCGCCGCTCTTTTTCACGATGCGGTCGATCTCTTCGAGTGACGCTACATTTTCACCGAGGAGTTTCAGTGCTTCGCCGTAGAAAGGATGGGAGACGCGGTTCACAACATACCCCGGTGTATCCTTGACCGCGATGGTCTTTTTCCCGAGCTGCTCTGCGATGGCTGTCGCTGATTTCATCGTTTCGTCGGTGGTGAGAGCTCCTTTGACGATCTCTACGATCTTGATCTGATGCACAGGATTGAAGAAATGCATTCCCACGACCCGTCCGGGATGTTTCGTCGCGGCGGCAATGGACGTGACAGTGAGAGAGGAAGTATTCGTTGCAAGGATCGCGGTATGATGGGCGATCTGATCCAGTTTTTTGAACAGGTCGCGTTTTACTTTAATGTCTTCGAGCACGGCTTCGATGATCAGGTCGCACGTATCAAGATCATTGATATTCGTCCGCTTCTTGATCCTCGTCAACGCCATCTTCATATCGTCATCCGTGATCGTGTTCTTATCCACACTTCTCTTCATTTCGTAGTTGATCTTCTCTACGCTCCGGCGGATCACTTCCTCATTGATATCATACAGAGAGACGTTGAACTTCTTCAGTGCGGCGATGTGTGCAATACCTGCACCCATGGTCCCCGCACCGACGATTCCTATTGAAATTGCCATAATTGTACAAAATTGATGGAAAAAATGGAGCTGATTCGATATATGTCTGTTCAGCCGGAATGAAATTACAGAATGATTGGTGCAAAACCAAAGGGAAAAAGGGGAGATTTGAACGGCCTAGCCGACGTTCCTCATTATCAGGAACCCTGCTGCAACGATCAGCAGTGCTCCGATCAATTTTCTCTGAAGATGATCTTCCGAAAAAATTCTTCCGCCGAAGAATGATGCATATAATATTGACGTCCGTTTGACCGCAAGCACTAAGGCGACCGGTGCAAGTGCTGTTGCTTCCAATTGTGTGAAACGATATGCCAAAGTCAGAGCGGCAACGACGGCAATGAGCGGCCACTGTGTTTCTGCTTTTTGATAGATCAATGCCGGAGAAACTCTGCGAATGAGGAGCACAATTAAAAAAAGGATGGTATACACAAGATGTTGATAAAATAGGACCACCAGAGGGGCGATCCGCAATCCGCTCACCAGCACCTTATCAAATATGGATGAAAAAGCAAAGAGGCTCACGGCGCCGAATACATAGAAGTATTTTTTTGAGGAGAACATCGATCTGAACGGTTGAATGATCTCCCGTCCCGATCTATTGTCCAGCATTCCAACCCCGACGATCATCAATCCGATCCCCATCCATTCCGCAGGATGTATTCCCTCGCCGATGATCAAGAGTGAAGCGAGAGCCGTAGCAGCCGGGGTCAATCCCAGCAGCGGCAGTGCACTGCTGATCTGATTGTTCTTCAACGACAGCATCACCAACAGAAATGCCGATGCTCCCAGGATGCTTTTTCCGATAATGATCATCAACGCCTGCGGCGGGATCGCTGAGATGTCGGTCGTCCATGGAATAAATAATGAGAGAATGACGATAGCCAGAGAGACCGAGAATGAAAATTCCAACGCATCCAGAATGTTGAGGATCTTCTTCTGCAGTATGGCAGATGCAGCGGATAGGATGGCGGAACATGTTGCTAAAATGAACCAGAGCATTTTCATCGACCCCGATTGATAGTGCGTGAATCTAGACCGTAACGGTGATGGATAATGTGAAATTTCTTCCCGGTGCATCCCTGTTCGGACCTCTCACCGTAGAGAGATGATTGTGATATGCCTTGTTGAAGATATTCTGGATACCACATCGGACGATGAAGGAAAATTGTCCGAAAATCACGGCATCCGATGCTGCGTTGATATCAACAACGGCATACCCGGGTGTTTGTGTCTCTCCCGCAGCGGTATTTGATTGGGCCGCACTGAGCGTTGATGCAAGGGCCAGAGTACCTTTACCGTTATAATATGTTCGTACCTCGATCGAACCACGAACAGGCGGAATGAATGGAAGGTTCGTGTGAGAGGCGGTGTTCTCTCCGCGCACGGAACTGACGGAGATCAGTAATGACGTTCCTTGAACGAGAAGCTGTTCACCGGAGATCTCATAACCGTAAAGTCTGGCCTTGCTGATATTCTGTTTCACATATGCAGCACTCCCTTCGAATGTTCCGGGAACTTCACTGACAAGGTCGGAGAGACTGTTAATGAAAAGATCGGTCCGGAATTTCAGACCGTCCATGTGCAATTGGATGCCAGCATTCAATCCGGTGCTTTGTTCCGGCTTTAGATCCGGATTACCAACATGGATCCCGTCTCCGAGCGTGAGATACTGATAACGTTCTTCCAATGAAGGTGAACGGAATGCGGTTGAGAAGAGTGTTGTCAGTTGTACGTTCTCGGACAGGGAATACTGCACTCCGCTGTTGATGCTCCATGATCCGTTCGTTGCACTGCCGTTCTTCCACAGGACGGTTTGATTGGATGGTGTTGTGTTGAGCGTTCCGTTCGTGATGACGTACTCGGGATTGACCGCTTGATCATTCGAAACTCGGATCCAGTCATAACGAACTCCTGAAACGAATGAAAGCATTTCCGGTATGACCGCCCATTCATCCTGCGCGTAGATGCCGGCGGAAAGGAACCGTGAATGAGGAATGGGGATGTCGCCCGTTACGGTCATATTTGCAGTGTTGATCTTTTCACGTTTACTGGTCAGTTCACGCTGCCACACTTCGGCTCCGACAGCAAGAACACTAATGCCGCCGGTATTGATCCTGGATTCGATCTGAGCGTTGACCGTGGAATGGACTGCATGCGGTGTGAGCGTCAATGAGGGAGTTTGAATGATCTCCACATTCCGAGAGATATTTTGATATGAAAGACGGGCGGTCAAAGAAGACACTGTTGGAGAGATGGAAGGGAACAAATACTCAAGTCCGAACAATTCACGGCGCATTCGTTTGTACGTAGCTGTTGCCGCGGTGGAGATGGGTGAGCCTCCGGAAATACCTGTGTTTTCGGCCTGCGACAGCTGATATGAGAGATGCAGCGATTGTTCTTCGATTGTTTTGAATCCAAGAGATCCTGTGACATTGAAATCCTTGAATTGTGAATTGGCAAGTGCTCCGGACGGCGTCATGGTATTGTCTGCATGACGAACGCCGCCGCTGATCCTGCCGGATATCCGCTCAGAGGATCTTTCCAGACTGATATACTGTGAAGTACAATTGTTCACTGTAGCATATTCACTGTTCACTTCGGCTTGTGTGTCCGATGCTTCTGTAAATGATGCTCTTTTTGTTATAAAATGGATAATTCCTCCGAGAGCACCGGTCCCATACACCGATGCTCCGGATGAACGGATCGTCTCGATGCGTTCCAGATCATGAACATTCACCAAAGAAAGCGCTCCTGAAATATCGCTGGCAGTTTCGATCCTGATATTATCCACCAGCGCTATGATGCTCGAGCGGTTCATTCCTCGTATCGCAATGGAAGTTTCCCAGGTTCCGTCCTGAATGAGTGAAATTCCGGGAGTATGGTTGAGAATATCGGAGGGGGTTGTATCGGAATGACGCAGCAGATCATCGTGCAGCAATACGTTCGCCGGGAAAGGAGTATTCCCTTCGGCAGCGGGAAGCCGTGTGCTGCGGATCAGGATCTCATCTGCTTGAAAGACCCTGGGCTGAAGGATGACCGTGACCGTGTCGTTGGAATTCACAGCGGACGAAATCTCATCCATTGTTTCACAGTATGCGGGGTGACGGACGATGAGTGAAAGTTCTTCAGCAGATCGGATGGACAGTCGAAAGAATCCTTGTCCATCACTTTGTTCGATCCTTTCGGACCGCTGCAACGACACTGCTGCATTCGCGATACCGTTCCTCGTGCTGCCGTCAATGACCCTTCCGATGATCGTGAGCGATTGTCCTGATGAAAATGAGATGAGAAGAAGAGTGATGAGAAATTGTACGTTGAGGCGTTGAAAGATTCTACAGAATATTCTAATTATGAGATGATCTGTCCCAGCAATGGTGGAAGTATGTGGAACGATGATGTGGTGACCCGATGGTTGAAGCGATGCCACGACAAAGGACCCGGAGGTGAAGTGTGATGAAAAAAATTAACGAAACAATCGTCCGATAGCAATCATCTTCTTCACGATAAAAAATATTCCGTGACGAAAAAATACAATCATGTCCTGATTCATCCAGAAAATATTTATTTGCACTTCATCGAAGTACTGTTTCTCGTGAAATATCTCTCTATATTTCCACATGCCCATCGGCATCCCCGATGGTTCAGCGACTTGAAATGTGAAGGAACTCGTTGTCCGCCGGATATCTTCTGTGAAGCGTTCCATTGAACATGTTCACGATGTAATTCTATCAGTATCACGACGTACCGTTACGAGATCGTACCGGGTATAGATCCTCTATACTTCATCACACATCAGTTCACCGTGCAGCACGTTCTGCAGCAGTACGATGAATTCCGCCGCTCAATCATCTCCGTATGCCCCGAGCAGGGACGTTGATATGTCTTTGCCTGATCTGACCAACAACAATTTCACCTCTCATTCTTCAGATGACGCCGCCGTAGTATGCGACGGCTGCGATCATCCTCATTGGTATAGTATTTTCTTTACGATACAACAACACGATCTGTCATTCCCGCTGACGTTTGCCGGGGATCGACGGACAGTTATTTCTAATCTTGAAAAGGAGCTCATATGGATGGATCACGTACGTTGACTCAGGAACTGCAGGAGATCGATTCCGTTATTTCGAGATACAAAGGGAAACACGGAGAACTTCTGGGCATCCTTGAAGAGTCACAACTTCTGAACGAACATAAATTCCTGTCCGAGGAAGCATTGAACCATGTAGCACTCAGGACGGGCGTGCCTTTGTCACGCGTCTATAACGTTGTCACATTCTATTCGTTCTTCAATCTCAAACCGCAGGGGAAACATACCATCACGGTATGCCGCGGAACAGCGTGTCACACCAAGGGATCGAGGACATTGCTGGACGATCTCGGATTGATCCTGAACTGCAAGAAGGAATTGGACGAAGGAGAACCGTTCTTCACCACTCCGGACAATCATTTCACTGTGACGACCGTTGCCTGCTTCGGACAGTGTGCGCTTGCGCCTGTGATAGCGATCGACGGCATCATCTACAGCAATGTGACGACATCGAAACTGCAGATGCTCGTCCGCCGAATCTCAAAAGCACGGAGGATCCATGAACATCATTGATGCTGCCTCATTGGAGTTGTTACGTCAGAACGGATTGAAGAAACTTCTTCCCGATGTGCCGAAGATCTCCGTCGGTATGGGAACATGCGGGATCGGAAATGGCGCGAGGGATGTCTACGACGCTCTGCAGAGGACGATCAAAGCCAAAGATGTGAATATCCGTCTGTCCATAACGGGGTGTTTCGGTTTCTGCGCAGAGGAAGTTTTGGTGAACTGTTATCTGCCGGGCATGCCACTCGTTATCCTGCATAAGGTGACGGTGAAAGATGCAGAGAATATTGTGGAGAGTCTTTCAAAAGGACTCATGCCGTTGAAGAAAGCTCTCTGTAAGATCGAACGATGGGATTTCCTGACCTCAAAGATCGAATTTGGAACGGGGATAGTCAGTGTACCGGTGTGGAATGAACTCCCGTTCTTCAAAGGACAAAAAAAGATCGTCCTTCGCGAAGCCGGTCTGATCGATCCTGAAGACATTGAGGAGTATATCGCGGTCGGCGGATTCAGTTCTCTGTTGAGATCATTAACAGTGATGTCCCGAGATACAGTGTTGGAAGAGATCAAACGCTCAAAGCTCCGCGGCCGGGGAGGTGCGGGATTCCCGACGGCGATCAAATGGGAAATGATGAAGAAGGTCGAGACCGGTCAAAAATATATCATCTGTAATGCGGATGAAGGGGATCCGGGAGCGTATATGAACCGTAACGAGATCGAAAGCGACCCTTTTGCGCTGATCGAAGGGATGCTGATCGGTGCGTATGTGATGGGAGCGTCCGAAGGGATCATGTATGTCCGCGCTGAATACCCGCTTGCCGTTGAACGGTTCAGAAAAGCAGTAACGGTTGCAAGGGAATCGGGTCTTCTCGGAAAGAATATCTTCTATTCCGGTTTTTCATTCGATCTTTCCTACGTGGAAGGCGCCGGAGCATTCGTCTGCGGCGAAGAGACGGCGCTGATCGCGTCCATCGAAGGGCGTGCGGGACGGCCGCTTCCTCGGCCTCCGTATCCTGCGCAAAAAGGATTATGGGGAAAACCGACGAATATCAATAATGTTGAAACATGGTTCAACATACCTGTCATCATTGCGATCAGCGGAGATGCGTTTGCCAAGTTCGGAACAACGAGCAGCACCGGGACGAAAGTCTTTTCACTCGTGGGCAAGATCAAAAATACCGGACTCGTTGAACTTCCGCTCGGTACAATGCTCGAAACGATCATCTATCAGATGGGTGAAGGGACGGGAACGAAGAAAAAGATCCGTGCGGTACAGACGGGCGGTCCATCCGGCGGCTGTATCCCGGTGGAGCATTTCAATACTCCCGTCGACTATGAATCTCTGTCAAAACTCGGAACGATCATGGGCTCCGGCGGAATGGTCGTGATGGATCAGGATAATTGTATGGTGGATGTTGCGCGCTATTTTGTGGAAGTGACGGCAGCGGAGTCGTGCGGAAAATGCACGCCGTGCCGGGAAGGTCTTTCGCAGGCACTCGCCATCCTGAACAAGATCACACACGGTGAGGGTACGATGACGGATCTCGATACACTTGAGCGTCTTTGTTATGTCATCAGAGATTCATCGCTGTGCGGACTGGGACAAACAAGCGCAAACCCAGTCCTTAGTACGCTTCGGTATTTCCGAGATGAATATGAGAAGCACATCATCGAGAAACGATGTAAGGCGGGAGTCTGTGAGAATCTGTTCATGGCACTCTGCGAGAACAGCTGTCCGCTCCATATGAACATTCCCGGCTATCTGCAGCTGCTGAAGGAAGGGAGGATCGAAGAAGCATTCGAACTGACCCTGCGTGATAATCCTCTTCCCGGAACGGTAGGACGCATTTGTTATTTCCACTGTCAGATGCGGTGCAGACGGGATATGGTGGACGATCCGGTGAATCAGGGTGAGATCCATCGGTACCTTGCTGATACGATCTATAAGATGGGAAAGGAAAAGGAGATCTACCAGCGGTTGATCAGAGAGAAACTCTCCTCGACCGGAAAAAAGATCGCGATCATTGGAGCTGGTCCTGCAGGATTGACCGCCGCATTCTATCTCGTCCGTCTCGGTCATGCAGTGACCGTATACGACGGACATGCGCGCGCAGGCGGGATCCTTCAATATGGTATCCCGGCATATCGTCTCCCGAAAGATGTCGTGAACAAAGAATTGGAACTGTTCAAAAAACTCGGAGTCAAATTCATCTTCAAGACCCGGATCGGGAAAGAGATCTCTCTGAAAACACTCCAGTCACAGAATGATGCGGTGTTCATCGCAGTCGGTGCGCAGAAGGATATCGAACTCCATATTGAGGGAAATTCTTTGGATGGCGTCCTGCAGGGATATGAATTCCTGGAAGACCTTGCGATCGGCGGTCGTTTGCGCGTTGGGAAAAAGGTCGTCGTCGTCGGTGCGGGAAACGTAGCGATCGATGCAGCCCGCTCCTGCCTCCGGAACGGATCGGACGTTACCATCGTCTACCGCCGCGACCGTGACGAGATGCCCGCGAATGAGCATGAAGTGAAGGATGCGATGGATGAGAACATCCGGTTCATGTTCATGTCCGCCCCGTACAGGATCGTCGGCGACCGGAACGGAAAAGTGACCGGCCTCGAGATCATGAAAATGAAATTCGATGGATTCGACGGATCCGGAAGGAAGAAACCTGTTGAAACGAATGAAAAGGAGATCGTGCCGTGCGATAACGTTATCCTTGCGATCGGTGAAAAAGTGGATTTTGAATCAGCTAAAGAAGCGGGGGTGGAACTCCGCAAGAACGGCACGGTAAAGATCCAGCAGCAGTCGTGCAGAACGAATATTCCTTTCGTCTATGCCGGCGGCGATGCGGTGACAGGGCCCGCGACGGTTTCGGAAGCGATGGGGATCGCACGTCATGCTGCCGAATCGATCGATCATGATCTGATGAAAGAAAAACGATTCCATAAACTCTTCAGGGAATTCAAATACAAGGATGAAGTGGAATTGGAACCGGAGGAAGCAAAGATGATCGAACCGAAGAAGGTCTCGGCGAAGGAGCGTATCTCCAGTTTTCAGGAGGTCCTTGCCGGTTATACCGGTGAAGAGGCACTTCTGGAAGCGACCCGCTGTCTGCGCTGCGATGTGAAATGTCATGAATTCAACGATCAATAAGGGATACTTATGAATACGACGACTATGGTCAATATCAAAATTAACGGCAGCGATCATCAGGCCCCGCTCAATGCGACGATCCTTGAAGCATGCAAGCGGGGAGGGATCAGGATACCGACACTCTGTTTCATGGAAGATGTATCGAAGAACGCTTCCTGCGCCGTCTGCGTAGTGGAAGTGAAGGGAGCAAAATCACTTCTCCGTTCCTGCACTGCTTGTGTCTATGAGGGAATGGAGATCGTCACGAACTCTCCCCGTATCCGCGATGCGCGGAAGACGAGCGTTGAACTCCTGCTGGCGAATCATCCGAAGGATTGTCTCTCCTGTCTGCGCAATCAGAATTGCGAGCTCCAATCGCTTGCATCGGATCTTGGCGTGAAGGAAGAACGGTATGTCAGGACGAAGAAAATGGAAAAATGCGATACAAGTTCTATCGCCATCCATCGAGATCCGAACAAATGCATTCTCTGCGGCCGCTGTATCTCCGTCTGCCAAAATGTGCAGACGGTCTCGGCGATCGGTCTCTCCGGACGCGGTATCAGATCGAAGATCTCCACATACATGGAAAAAGGACTCGGGAACGTTGCCTGCACCTACTGTGGTCAATGCGCGTTAGTTTGTCCCACCGGTGCGATCGTGGAACGGGACGATACGGACAGTGTGTTTGAGGAGATGTCCAATCCGGACAAATATGTTATCGTGCAGACGGCTCCCGCTGTCCGTGTCGGTATCGGTGAAGCGATGGGAATGGATCCCGGGAGTTTGGTGACGGGTCAGATGGTGGCGGGACTCCGAAAACTCGGATTCAAAAAAGTATTCGACACCCAGTTCACTGCCGATCTCACGATCATGGAAGAAGGGTACGAACTGATCGACAGGATCAAGAACAAGGGCAAACTTCCGATGATCACTTCCTGTTCACCCGGCTGGATCAAATTTGCCGAACACTTTTTCCCGGATCTGCTGGGTCATCTCTCTTCATGCAAGTCGCCTCAACAGATGTTCGGTGCGGTTGCGAAGACGTATTATGCGGCGAAGATGGAGATCGATCCCCGCAAGATCGTCGTCGTATCTGTGATGCCGTGCACCGCAAAAAAATATGAAGCGCGCCGTCCGGAAATGAGAGGAGCGTTCGATTTCTGGAAGGACAAGCGTGCATGGTCAAGTGAGGATGCATTTTACGATGTTGATTATGTTCTCACGACGAGAGAGTTGGCTCGTATGTTCAGAGAGACAGGGATAAAATTCTCGTCCTTACCGGAAGAGGATTTTGATCATCCGCTTGGAGCATCAACGGGAGCTGCAGTGATCTTCGGCGCTACCGGAGGCGTTATGGAAGCGGCGCTTCGTACTGCGTATGAAGTGATCACAGGGAATCCTCTCGCGGATATCAATTTCAAGGCTGTCCGGGGAATGGAAGGGATCAAAGAAGCGGAAGTGGATCTGAACGGCATGAAGGTGAAAGTGGCAACAGCGCACACCTTGAAGAATGCACGCACCTTGATGGAGCAAATTGAACGAGGTGAATCTCCGTATGCATTCATCGAAGTGATGTCCTGTCCCGGCGGATGCCTCGGCGGCGGCGGACAGCCGATCCCGACGACTTGGCAGATCCGGAAGAAACGGGCTGAGTCGATCTATGCAGAGGATGTCAATAAACCGCTAAGAAAATCACACGAGAATCCGAGCGTTCAAGCGTTGTATACGGAATTCCTGAAAGGACCGCTGGGAGAGATGTCGCATCATTTACTCCATACCGGATACCGGGAACGTGGGGTGTTCTCATGGAAGACCAATGGTAAGGATAACGGTACAGAGAAGAACAAAGCACTTGCTGTACATTGATCATCATCAGAGATCTCATTGAACGCACAGGATCCCGCCGTAATCAGCGGGATCTGTTTTTTTATAGCGTCGATCAGCGGTCAATGTCGGAAGGTAATGACGATCGTATCGAACACTGTTCCGTCGAGAATGGGATGGTCTGTATATTCACTGTGATTGTACCGTATCTCCACATGTGACAGGAAATAATGAAAAGGATCGCGTTCTTCTTCCCGTGTGAGACTTGCATTTACGATCTTTGAGATGCCGAGTGTGCTCAATGAATATCCGGTAGTATTATAGATTAGTTCACCGTCCCCGTCCATCGAGCCGGTACGGATGGTAACGGATTCAAAGAATGTCGCGGAATAACCCCGCCGTGCGGAGACATGACCGTGTGCTCTCCCCTCGAAGAGATCCTGAATGATATTGATCTTATTGATCGGTGAACTACTGTAGTCCCACGTATTGTTCGCCGTAATTTTGAGAAGAAGTTCCTCCGCCTCGCGTGCCGCAGTAAGATCGAATAGCGTAAACGGTTCATTGTTGATCAGCATCGATATGCCGGCATTTAATGAGAGTCCCAAACGTGCTGTGCGGGGGAGCGGGTCGGACTGTGAGTCGTCGATATAGGAAACTCTTCCCCCGATATTGTTGATCGCATATGCACCGGTGAGCGTGATGAACGGCGCCCATGTGTTGAAGCCGTTCAGTTCGACCTCGGACATGTACGGCAGCAGCGGCAGGGAACCGATGATGCCGAAATCCGCTGCCCATAATCCAGTGCTCTTATTGCGGGGCTCCTGGGCAGTACCGAATGGAGTGAGTTTGGATGTGATCTTTTTTAAGGTCATGCCGACGGATATTCTGTAGCCGTCATTCAGTCCGATTCCCGCACTGAAATTGTCGCTGGATTCATATCCATTGAAGTACGAGATGTTGTTCGCATCGTAGAATGACTGAATGAACGTTCCGAGATTCAGATACAATCTGGAGTACCCGATACCTGCACTGATAGAAGAATGATCATCCAAAGAGAATTTCATTCCAAAGATCATCGAGTTGTTCGTCAGCCACAGATCGGGATGACCGAAGGCGGGGAGCCATTGTGTTCTTTTCGTGTTGAGTTCAGTGCTGAGAAAATTCGACTGTGTGTGCATTCCCAGTTGCGCAGGATTGAAAAGCATTGACGAAGGACTCGATGTATTTGCGGTCGTAGAGATACCCCCCATACCGTTCGCTTCAACAGATGTTGGAATTGTAAGGAACGGAACTGCTGTGCTGCCGGCTTGGGAAAATGCAAGAGTAGTGAAGAGTGCGAAGAAGAGGATGGCTTGTTTCATGCTGACCTTTCTAAAATCATCAGCAGTAAACTAACGAAAACTCCGGCAGCCTTCAACGCCAATCTCTTGGCATATTAGGCCGCCGGAGTATTAGGTCTTTAATAGAGGAACATCGGTTTTCCGATCACGTTGAAGACACGGGGACGATACTGTTCCTGGTCGTACAATTCCTGCACGTCCACACGTTTAGTGCCGTCCATGATCGATTTCAGCGGGACGGTCGTATATTTACCGTCGCGCAATGCCACCATGCGTCCCGTGTGTTTCTTCAGGACGAGGTCTGTTGCGAGATTCGCATAACACATCGCCACCATTCTGTCGAGCGCATCCGGTTCGCCGCTGCGCATGAGATACGCCACCTGCTGATTGATGATGTGTGAGCCGGTGATCTTCTGGATCGCTTCGCCGGTGATGGATCCGATACCGCCGAGTTTCTTGTGTCCATACGCATCCGCCTGACCGTACTCCACGACCTTTCCGCCGATCATCTGTGCGCCTTCGGAGATCGTCATGATGGCGTAGCCGCTCGGATTGTTCCGTTTGTCTTCCATAAGCAGTGCCGCTAATTTTTCGGGATCGAAATGGACCTCCGAGATGATAGCACGATCGACACCGGCAAGGTACGCGGAGATGAGTGATGTCTCTCCCGAATTCCGTCCGAACAGTTCGATCACGGCGATACGTTCGTGGGAACCGGCTGAGGTTCGGAGATTAGTGATGAATTCAACGCTGCGGGTAACTGCCGTTGAGAAGCCGATGCAGTAATCTGTTCCATAGACATCGTTGTCCATTGTCTTCGGAATGGAGACGACGGGAAATTTTTCGTCATGTAGACGGACGGCGAAACTCTGTGTGTCGTCTCCGCCGATGGCGATAAGGACGTCGATCTTCAGATGCTCCAGAACTTTCAAAACATGCGGAGTGAAATCGCTGACAGGATCGCCGCTCTTCGGCGGGTTCTTCGGGTCCTGCAGGAATTTGGGAATATCGGACCATTTCACTTTTTGAGGATTCGTCCTGGAAGTGTGCAGGAATGTTCCGCCGGAACGGCCGATGGTTCTGGTGTTCTGCTTGGTGAGCGGAATGACCCACTGCTGCTGATCCTCCGGATTATTGATATCATAATTCAGCAATCCGCCCCAGCCGCGTCGGATACCGTACACTTCAGCGCCGGCATCGGCAGCATGATAGACTACTTCTTTGATGCAGGGATTAAGTCCGGGCACATCGCCGCCGCCCGTAAGAATTCCGATCCTCATAACAGTTCCTTTCGATTTTACTGATTATACAATGAAAGCAGAGTTTATGGTCTTGAAAGAGTCATCAAATAGAATAAGTCAAAGATTGTACCATAGTAAAGGGAAGAAATCAATAAAAATAAATCTTTTGACAGTAAACGATGAATGAATATTGTTACACGGAGTGATGCCGTTTGAGTGAAGCGATGTAAGTAATATTGAGGTTGGTGGTGAATGTGAGGATCGAATCAAAGTGTTGTTGCAGTATCTTTTTGATCGCTTCCGTTGAGATGGAACCTTCCGAATGATCATTATGATAGACGGTTCTCTGTATCGTCTGCATCGTATCGAATCCTTTTCGGGAGAAATCTCCTACGATGAATACTCCGCTCGGGTCCACGATGCGGATCATTTCCTCGAGACAAGATTCAGGATGCTCCGTTTCGTGGAGTGTATTCATACAAACAAGTGACTTCACGCTGTCGTTTCTAAAAGGGAGCTTCACCATGTCCAATAGTTGGAATTGAACGCGGTTCCGGTATTGAGCAGGGATCCGCGCAAATGCACGCGGCATGTCAGTAAGAGAAATATCGCCCGTAATGACGGACGGGTGAAGGGATGCAAGCACAGCGCTCATTCGTCCTGTTCCTGTCGCCAGTTCGAGCACAGGACCTTCCGACATCGGCAGATGTTCCGCGATCAGAAAATATTCGCGGACAAGATCGAAACCGAGCTGATGTAGTATCCGGTCGCTTTGCGATGGTTCGATTTCAGAAAGGAGTCGTTCAATGTCCATTGTTCAATACCGGTCCGTTCTATTTCCCCTGGAAGTTCGGAATCCGCTTCTCGATGAATGCAGAAACTCCTTCTTTATGGTCAGCGGACTGCGCGGCTACCTCCTGCATCATTGCTTCGTAGCTCAATAGTTCGTCGAAGGACATTGTCAGAGATCTGTTCAAGGTCCGTTTAATGATACCGATCGCTTT
>JBMOHT010000009.1:0-49486 GCA_049317705.1 Bacteroidota bacterium
CGCATCTATGGCTCAATTGGTAGAGCAACTGACTCTTAATCAGTGGGTTCCTGGTTCGAGTCCAGGTAGGTGCACCAAAAAAAAGTCCGGTCAGTGATCGGACTTTTTTTATTTCAATCCTCCCCGGAATTCCATTATTCGGTATTTATTTGTATCCTTGTAATCATTCTTCATTCCCGAACTGACTCCTATGAAAAAATTCTCCTACACCGTCCTGCTCACCGTTTCAGAGACGGAACAATCCGCTTCTGAGACGATCGAAGCATACCGGACATTCCTCACCTCATCAATTCAATCCAAAGCGGCGGAATTGCAGAAGCAGAAGGCGGACGTGATCCAAAAGAACGGTACGATCCTTCGGGGAGGATTGACGCAATTCCTCTCCACTCCGCTCAAATCGGATAAGGATGAGATCATCAAACTGATCGAAGACAGTATCGAAAATTCCGTTCAGCAATTGGATGCCGCCCCTATGTTGGGAACGGTCGAACATTCATTATGGAGGGTCGTCGATCCGCAGGAGGTTCCGCTCCATAAACATTCCATCGGTGTCGTGAAACGGATGCTGAAAGAAGGGAAGACAATGCTCACCGAGGCAGGCTGTACCTTCGGGAAGAATGCACCTCCGGTGATCGTGTCGCATTTCCAGTTCGATGGTTTTTCAACGATCCTTCCTCTGCAGAAGATCATCGACCAGGCAGGTGACCAAAAGCTCATCACTCAGGTGAACAACGTGATGCGGACCTTTACAGCCGCACCGGAAAAATACTCCGGCTCTGACCGCCAAATGCTGCTGATCGATCTGAATGTGAATGAAACTTCCGCGATCGAATCCATGTTGTCCGAGATACGCACTTTGCTCGAGAACGAAGGAGTGAATGATGTCGTCTGTTCAGTGCAGACATTCCATAGCAGGGTGGGTGCCGTACTCCAGATCGCCTGTTCGTTGGATAGTGACACAGTCCCGATCGGAAAGATCGTCATGACTCTCGCTGAATTTCATCCTGAATTGAAGACAGCATTGAATAACCATAGTATGGTCACACTCTTGCAGCCGCTTTCGTAGGACCGCACCGGTGAAAGAGTCATCTGAAAAAAAACGGGACCGGGCAGAAAAGATCGCACGGATACTTCTGAAAGAATATCCAAGCGATCAAACAGCGCTTGTGTACGGAGACCCGTTCCAGCTGCTCGTTGCCGTCATTCTCTCCGCACAATGCACCGATGCACGTGTCAACATGGTCACACCCGGACTATTCGCCCGATTCTCCACTCCCCGCGATTTTGCAACAGCAGATGTGCGGGAACTTGAATCACTAATCCATTCCACAGGATTTTATCACAACAAAGCAAAGAATATCATCGGATGCTCGCAGGCATTGCTCGATCGGCATAGCGGCATCGTACCGCAAACAATGGAAGAACTTTTCTCGCTACCCGGAGTGGGAAGAAAGACTGCCAATGTCGTCCTCGGTGCTGCGTTCGGAAAGATCGAAGGTGTGGTCGTTGATACACATGTGATCAGACTCTCCAACAAACTGGGACTCACGAAAGAACAGGATGCGGTAAAGATCGAACAAGATCTTATGCCGCTCATCAAAAAGAAACAGTGGTTCCATTTTTCCCATTCGCTCATTCTTCACGGAAGAAAGATCTGTTCCGCCCGTAAACCGCTCTGCACCGAGTGCAGCATCCGGCAGTATTGTCCATCCTCACAAGTGTAAGGAATCATATGAACAGAAATGAAGCATACCAATTGATGACGGAGTGGACGACGAGTGAATCATTACGGAAGCATATGCTCTGTGTTGAAACAGCGATGCGGGCGTATGCGAAGAAATATCACGAGGACGAAATACTGTGGGGCATCACAGGACTCCTCCATGATTTTGATTACGAACGGTATCCCGATCCGCCGGACCATCCTCTGAAGGGAAGTCAAGTGCTGAGAGAAAAAGGATATCCGGAAGTCCTTATTACTGCGATCCTTGGACATGCTGATTACACGAATACGCCGCGCGAGACATTGCTTTCAAAGACTCTGTTTGCCTGTGATGAACTTTCCGGTTTCATCGTCGCATGTTCACTGGTGAAACCCGACAAAAAAGTCTCATCAGTAGAGGTTTCGACTGTAAGAAAGAAAATGAAGGACAAAGGATTCGCCAGAAATGTCAGCAGAGATGATATCATCCACGGTGCGGCAGAGATCGGTATTCCGCTCGATGAACATATTCAATTCGTCATTGATGCACTCCGTGCGGATGCTGACCGATTGGGACTGTAAAGATTATTTCCTGTAACTCTTTGTCATTATAACCGTAACTAAGGATATTTTGCATCTTTCACTATCCATCAATCCGGAGAATAATATGAAGAACATCTTTTACTTCTTAATGGTATTGCTCGTTTGCTCGATTCCTATGATCGCACAGGATAAGGATGACGACAACAATGAGCGTGAATATTCTTACTGGAACAGAACAAAGATCGGCGGAGCCGGCGGAGTAACGCCTCTCGTAGGATTTTTCGATAACAAAGAGGTCGATAAATTCCTTACGTCTGCAGGAATGCCGACACTGGGCAGCGATCCTCTCTATCTTATCGGCGGTGAAGGATACGGATATATCATGTTCCTGAAGAACGTCCGCATGGGCGGTTTCGGAGTGACCGGACGAAAGACCGTCAGCGCAATACAGCCGATCACCGGAGGCGGGAATTTGAAAAAGGAAGTTGATTATGAAGTATCCTACGGCGGATTTCTCATCGATTATGTTCAGCCGATCGCCTACAGACTCGATGTCTCTATTGGTGCATCCATCGGAGGCGGGCAAATGAATTTTACCATGCGCAGGGACAATGGAAATTTCAAGGATTGGGCAACCGAATGGAGTGATTTCGGAAATCCTAATTCACAAGCGGTGAACTATACAAAACATCTGAATGGAACATTTGTCGTCTTCAATCCTCGCGTTGCGGTTGAATATACGCTGCTCACGTGGTTACAGCTGCGGATCGGTGCCGGATATCCGATCATGTATTCACCGACTTGGCAGCTCGACGAGAAGTATGAAGTGAATGCTGTTCCTTCGAAGATCAAATTGAATGGTTACACGGTGAATGCGGGGATCATGTTCGGATTCTTCGGCTGGTAAATATTCAGAGATAGATAAAAAAAAAGAATCCATGACTTGGTCATGGATTCTTTTTTTTAAACAACATCAATGATACGGATTATAATTTCTCGAACCGCGCCTGAAAGAAGCGGAGATATTTCGGTTCATAGATCATTTTCAATCCTTTGACGCTTGCCCTGTTCTTCCATACCTCATACACCGATTCCACTGTCACATCGCAATGTGCCTGTGTGTAGACGCGGCGGGGGAAGGTCAGTCGAACGAGTTCAAGTTTCGGGAAATAATGTTCCCCGGTCTCTTTGTTCCTTCCTGCGGAAACGATTCCGCGTTCCATTGCACGGATACCGGAATCCAGATATAATTCGGCAGCAAGTGTTTGCGCCGGGAACTTCAACTGGTCCAGCTGCGGATAGAATTGTTTTGCGTCAAGGAATATCGCGTGTCCGCCGATGGGGCGTACGATCGGAACACCGAGTTCGATCAGCCGGTTGCCGACATATTCCACCTGACCAATGCGCGCCTGAAGATGGTTGAACTGACACGCTTCCTCGATACCGCGCGCCATCGCTTCCATATCACGTCCGGCAAGACCGCCGTACGTATGGAGTCCTTCATAGACCACCACCATATTGCGTGCTTCCTCAAAGACATCATCATCGTTCAGTGCAAGGAAACCGCCGATGTTCACCAGCAGATCTTTTTTACCGCTCATGGTCGCTGCATCCGAATAAGAGCACATCTCCAGCAGGATCTCTTTGATGGTCTTCGTCTCGTACCCTTTTTCACGCTTCTTGATGAAGAACGCATTCTCCATTGCCCGTGTGGCGTCGAACACGACCTTGATCTTGTTCGATGATGCGAGTTTATAGACCGAACGGAGATTCTCCATGGAGATCGGCTGGCCGCCGGCCATGTTCACCGTTGCACCGATGGTGATGTACGCGATCTTTTCCGCGCCGACCTTCTTGATAAGGTTCTCAAATTTGTTCAGATCGACATTCCCTTTGAACGGATGTTCGATCGTCGCATCATGTGCTTCATCAATGATCACATCAACGAACGTGCCGCCGGCAAGTTCCTGATGAAGGCGCGTCGTCGTGAAATACATATTTCCCGGAACAAACTGGCCCGGTTTGATGAGGATCTGCGAGATAAGATTCTCGGCTCCGCGGCCCTGATGGGTGGGAACGAGGTGCTTATATCCGTAAAATTCACGGACCTTCGCTTCGAGATTGTAGTAGTTCTCGCTGCCGGCATATGCCTCATCGCCGAGCATCATTCCTGCCCATTGATAATCACTCATCGCGTTTGTTCCGCTATCCGTCAGAAGATCGATATAGACATCACGTGACTTCAACAGGAACGTATTGAATCCGGCTTCACGGATCGTCACTTCACGTTCTTCACGTGTGGTCATCCGCAACGGTTCCACTGATTTTATCTTGAACGGCTCGGCCCAAGAGCGTCGTTTAATTGTTTCCATTACTGCGCCTCTTACATTGATTTTAGAAGGTGATTTTGTTACTTTCTTATGAATTGCACGGACAAATATACTTAAGATGAGTTGATGAAACAATTTCATTCTCATGGGATTTTCCGCGTAATATTAGGATTGAATACGACACGTGATATCAGATAAAGGTCAATTATGGTAATAGACGGAAACTGGCAGGCCGTGGAAGCACAACTCGGCGGAAATCAAATCGATGAGGAATTTCTTTCCGTCATCACATTATCGATCGCCAAAGATCAGTGTGAGATCCACATCGGAGGAAATGCGGACAAAGGAACGTTGAAATTCATCCCGCATGTTGTACCGATGGCATTCGATTTTACCAGCGTTGAGGGTCCGAACAAAGGAAAGACATACAAATCCATATATAAGCTCACCGGCGGGTACTTGATCATTTGTTTCAATACCGAAGGGCCCGACCGTCCAAAGACGTTTCTCAGCACCGCAGAGAATCATCTCCATCTCGTTCGCTATAAACGCGCAGAATAATGATCCGATCACATATCCTCGCTTCATTGAGAACCATCGCAGGAAAGGAACATGTCTTCACATCGAAAGAGGACAGGATCACGTATTCCTACGACGGAACACCTTTGCATGACCATCTTCCCGAAGCGATCGTCCGTCCGGCCACCAAAGAACAGATCTCCGAGATCGTTAAGCTTGCCAATGTCGAGCAATTCAAGATCGTACCCCGCGGAGCCGGTTCCGGACTCAGTGGAGGTTCCATTCCCGTAGAGAATTGTATCGTGATGGATCTGTCGCAATGGAACAAGATCCTTGAGATCGATGCTGAGAATCTTACTGCCTGGGTGGAACCAGGAGTGATCACCTCGCAGCTCCATCAGCAGGTGGAAAAGCTCGGGTTATTCTATCCGCCCGATCCGGGCAGTATGAATATCTGCACCATCGGCGGGAATGTCGCGGAGAATTCCGGCGGACTTCGAGGATTGAAATACGGCGTGACGAAGAATTATGTGATGGGAATGGAAGTAGTGCTGCCGAACGGAGAGATCATCGTCTGCGGCGGAAAGACGGTGAAGGATGTTGCGGGATACAATTTGAAGGATCTGTTCATCGGTTCAGAAGGAACGCTCGGCATCTTCACAAAGATCTTATTGAAGCTGATACCAAAACCCGAGACAAGCAAAACGATGGTGGCGTATTTCAATACGCAGGCGGATGCAGGGAAGACCGTCTCTGCGATCATCGCTCAAAAGATCATTCCCTGTACCGTAGAATTTTTAGACAAGATCACGATCAACTGCGTGGAAGATTTTTCCAAGATCGGTCTGCCGAGAGACATTGAATCATTACTCCTTCTCGAAGTGGATGGTAATGCTTCAGTTGTAGAGGAAGAAGCCGCGAAGGTCGCTGAATGCTGCCGACAGAACAATGCTGTGGAAGTGAAGATCGCTCAGACCGTTGAGGAAGCGATGAGATTGAAGACCGCACGGCGTTCCGCTTTTTCCGCACTTGCCCGGTTCCGTCCCACGACGATCCTCGAGGATATCACCGTCCCTCGGAGCGAGATCGCTGTCATGCTGGAAAAAATTGCTGCTATTTCAAAAAAATATGATGTACTGATAGGAACCTTCGGTCACGCCGGTGACGGGAATCTTCATCCGACATGCTTGACGGATGAGCGGAATCATGAAGAGATCGCACGGGCTGAGAAGGCATACGAAGAGATCTTTATTGAAGCGGTGAAACTCGGAGGAACGATCACCGGAGAGCACGGAACGGGGCTCGCAAAGAAAAAATTCCTGCATCTCGTCACCGGAAATGCCGCCATCGAAACAATGCGGGCCGTAAAAAAAGCTATGGATCCAAACGGAATTCTGAATCCGGGAAAGATCTTCGACCTTGCGTGATCCGGTCAAAACTTCATTTCATTCCACTATCACCGAACTGACTTCATTTGTCCATCGATCCAAAAAAAGGGCATGACCAAAACTAACTTCTTCCACGGTGCGGATATTCCAAGTGACGATGTGCTGACCAACTGCATGCACTGCGGATTGTGTCTTCCTGTCTGTCCGACCTATTCGATCACGGGCCGGGAAAAATCCTCTCCAAGAGGAAGGATCCGTCTGATCAAATCCGTCGCAGAAGGTTCGCTCGAGATCACCGAAGGATTTGTGGAGGAGATGAATTTCTGCCTGGATTGTCAGGCATGCGAGACCGCATGTCCGGCCGGTGTGAAATATGGTTCACTGGTAGAATCCGCCCGGAATCAGATCCGCATGCAGTCCAAAGATACTTCGTTTGCACTGACCATGCGCTGGATCTTCCTTCGGAATGTCATCTCGAAGAAATATCTGCTGAAAGTGACGGCGAATTTGCTGGGACTCTATCAGAACAGCAAACTCGAGCGCCTCATCAGATCATCCCATGTCTTCAAAAAACTCGCACCGAAACTTTCCAAGATCCAGGAACTCTCGCCTCGGTTCGACGGACGGTTCTTTGATGATATCTATCCTGAAGTGATCAAGCCGCATTCGACACCGAAATATCGAGTGGGCTTCCTTTCGGGATGCGTGATGAATGTAGCGTTCGCCTCGGTCCATGAGGATACGGTGAAGGTTCTGCTCCATCACGACTGCGAAGTGATCGTGCCGAAGAAACAGGAATGCTGCGGTTCACTGCAGGCCCATAACGGGGACTTTGAGATCGCGAGGACGCTTGCTAAGAAAAATATCGATGCGTTCCTGAAGTTCGAGCTTGATGCCATTGTCATGAATTCCGCGGGATGCGGAGCACTGATGAAGGAATACGGACACTATCTACAGGATGATCCTGAATATGCAGAGAGAGCAAAACTTCTTGCAACGAAAGTGAAGGATATCTCGGAATTCCTTCATGAGATCGGGATGAAAGTTCCGGTCCGCGAATTCCGTCACCGTGTGACATATCACGATGCCTGCCATCTCGTCCATTCCCAAAAGATCTCGAATGAACCCCGGGCATTGATCCGTTCCATTCCCGGTGTGGATTATGTGGAACTGAATGAAGCATCGTGGTGCTGCGGAAGTGCCGGCATCTACAATGTTGCTCAGTATGACGATTCCATGAAGATCCTCGACAGAAAGATGGTGAACGTTAAAACTGCGGACGCCGAGTACCTAGTTGCAAACAATCCCGGCTGCATGACACAGATCGAACACGGCTGCAAAAAGAACAATCTTAAAATGAAGATCGTCCATCTTGCGACACTGCTGCGTGAAGTATATGAACTGTAGGGAAAATATTAATGATAAAAACGTACAGAAGGATTCTCTTCATTGTCATCAGTTTGATCATTGCTGAGACAGCATATTCACAGACCCCTAACGACGAATGCTCAGCAGCATTCACGATCACCGCACTGCCGTTCCAACATCTTCAAGACACCCGTCTTGCTTCACCCAACATCACCGATCCGGCACAGACCTGCCAGGACAGTCTCACAAGCGGAAAGACTGTCTGGTTCAAATACTCAGCAGACACATCGCGTTTCATCGTATTCTCCACTATCGGCAGCGGACCGATCGAGGATTATGATATCACCATGTCCGTTTTCACCGGAGCATGCGGATCACTGACAGAGATAAATTGCAACGATGACACACTCGACACCCGTCAATCCGCCATCGGTTTGTTTGCAGTCAAAGGGACAACGTATTTTATTATGGTCGGTGAATGGGGAGGGGGCGGACCGAACGGCGGTGTCCCGACCGGCGGCGACCTGAAGTTCACCGTCACAGCACCGGAGTTACCGCCGCTTGTCCGCGGACCAAAGAGCGGAATGATCAATAACGGAGTGATCACGAATACCGACAATTTTATTTCTGTATCAGAGATCGCAGTAAAGCGACAGAATGGTGAGAAGCGAAATGAAAATGAACGAGTGGAGAAATTACCGCCTCCGAAGAATATGACCGCAGCGCTTGCTCCGTACGGTTCGAATTATGTTGAAGATAGATCTTCCCGATCGATAACATCCGCAATCTCGCGTCCGGTGGCAGTGCAGGATTTTGAAGGTGTACCTCAGACAAATTTCATTCCGCCTGATCCTATTCTTGCTGTCGGTCCGAATCATGTAATGGTAGCGGTCAATTCAACCTTCAGGATCTTTGATAAGAATGGAACGATACTTAAGACCATCGATGCTGACGCCTGGTTCAACCAAGTGATCCCGGGAGCGAGCACGTTCGATCCTATCGTGATGTACGATCATTTCGCTCAGCGGTGGATCTTTGTGATGCTGCACGTTGATGATGCCAACAGCAAATCGTATATCCTTCTCGGCGTTTCCGATGACAACAATCCGCTCGGTCTTTGGTACAACTGGGCGACACCGGCTCACGTGCTCGGTGATTCGACGGTCAGCAATTGGACCGATTATGCGCGTGTCGGATTTGATAAAGATGCACTCTATATAACAGGTAATCAGTTCGGATTCACGTCAGGATTCGCATACAGCAAAGTTCGAATCATTCCGAAAGCACAATTGTATGAGAATAATGCACACGCAATTACGTGGAAAGACTTTTGGGATTTCCGTGATCCTGATGATCTTCAAACAGTCATTTTCGGTTTGCGTCCAAGTATCTCATTCGGGAACTCGGGAAAACAACTCCTTCTGAATGATTCACCGTATTTTCTCGGAACATTCTTCACGCTATGGTCGATCGACAGTGTGTTGACACATCCAACAGTCACCGGAAAGAATATTCCCGTTGTTCAATATTTCCCTTCGCCCGATGCGGACCAAAAAGATGGAGGATCGCTTCCGATCGAAGCGTTCGGCGCAGACATCCGTAATGAACCGATCTATCGGGACAGTGCGTTATGGGCGGTGCATGCGGTAGCAAGCGGACCCAATAAGGAATTCTCTGCTGTCCGTTATGTAAAGATCGATCCGTTCCAACAGAAGACACTCGAAGATGTTTCATTCGGACTTGACGGATACTGGCATTCTTATCCTGCACTGATGGTCAATAAGAACGGCGACATGACCATCACCTACAGCCGTTCAGGCAACAATGAATACATCGGAGCGTTCGTTACCGGAAGAAAAAAGAACGATGCACCGGGACTTGCGCCGAGCATTGCACTGAGAGACGGACGGGGAAATTATGTGGTGGATTTTGCTTCCGGCAGGAACCGTTGGGGTGATTACAGCGGGATAGGACTTGATCCTTCCGATGAAATGTCGGTTTGGACGCACACTGAATTTGCAGCGGCAAAGAATTCCTGGGGAACATGGATAGCAAAGACAGTCATGGGTCCAGTTCCCGGAAGTAAGTTAACACGCGATAGGTCCTTCGTCAATTTCGGGACAAAGAATGTCGGAACGTCAAGCGATACGATCACGATAACTCTGACCAACGACGGCATCGACACATTGATCCTTTCGTCATTAAGTACAAGAACAAATAACTTCATTCTTGTCGGACCGCCGGTTCTTCCGTTAAGGATACCAAGTTTAGGAAGTTATCAACTACGGATAGTGTTCGCACCGAAAACTGCCGGCGCACTCACTGACTCCATCATGTATTGCGCCGCACAGTCCTGCGTAACAACGAACACATTGACGGCATTGAGCGGCACAGGTTTTTTGATCGTTCCCGCAGAGCTCGGAACGATCTATGCTGCTTCCGGTACAACGGACGGGGGGAAATTATATTCGGTCAATTCATCGAATGGGATTCCTACCTATCTGCTAACAACAGGGTTAGGACTCGCTGCAAGCCTGCGGGTCCATCCGACGACAAAACAATTGATCGCACTCGACGCCATGGGAGGGAACGGAGGAACGATCTACCGTATCAGCACTTCAGGTACGAGTGTGCAAAAACTGTCAGACATCGCGATACAGAATGCCAAAGGAATGACCTTCCTTAATGACTCCATAGCATACATAGCCGATTTCAACGGACGCATCTACCGCGTAAATATCTATTCCGGGTCAATGACTCAGATCGGAAATACCGGTCTCCGGATAAGCGGATTAGCAATGAATCCTGTGAACGGAACGTTATGGTTCTGTCTTCGAGCAACTTCCGGAACACTTGACGGCTTGTATCAATTTGATCGTACATCATCCACAGTGAAACTTATCGGTCAAACAGGGACAGGTGTTGCAAATTCCGATCTGATGTTCGATAAGAACGGAAAACTGTATGTTCTCTCCGGCATCAATTCATCACAGAACAAATTATTGACGATCGATACGACTACCGGTAAAGCAGTAAAAGAACTCTCATTGAATAGAGTGAATATGCTTTGCATCGCACTGAATCCTGATGCTGTTGCCGATGTGCAGACATTGGCCACTGTCGCTCCCTCTGTCTTTTCCCTTGAGCAGAACTATCCTAATCCATTCAATCCATTGACTGTAGTACAGTATTCAATACCGATCAAGACTGCTGTTCATTTGAAGGTCTATGATGAATTGGGAAGGGAAGTGCAGACCCTTGTTGACGGGATCCGGAATCCGGGGGTCCATAAGGAATTCTTCGATGCAACCGGACTTTCCTCCGGTCTATATTTTTATAGGATTTCAGCAGGCGAGTATGTTTTTACTCGAAAAATGCTTGTAATTAAATAACTTCAGACTTTACATTTAATTCCGGCGTATCTATATTAGGTCATCTATAATCAACATCATTCACTTACTAGGAGAACAATCCATGAGATTGCTTCGATTTATAGCATCTGTTGCATTGGTCGCATCATCGCTCGCTTTTGGTCAAGCAGCAAACGATGAATGTGCTACGGCAACGGTCATTTCATCATTACCGTTCACAGCGAATCAGAATACAAGATTAGCTTCAGTGAATCTTGCTGATCCGAAATTCAATTGTAATGATACTGCTGGACTTGGCAAGACAGTCTGGTTCAAATATGTTGCAACGGCAGATACAGGAGTTATCTTCAGCACGATCGGCAGTCTGCCGACCGCAGATTATGATATCATGCTGGGTCTTTTCTCCGGCTCGTGTGGTTCGCTGACATTTGTTGATTGCAGTGATGATGCAAACGGAACGCGCCAGTCCGAGCTCTATTATAAAGTGAAGAGTGGAACAACATATTACATCCTCGTTGGTGAATGGGCGAACGGCGGAACCAACGGCGGAACTCCGACCGGCGGTGATCTGGTGTTCAATGTGAAGATCGGCAAACCGCCTGTTCTTGCACAAGGACCAAAGGCAGGTTCTGTTGCCACCGGGACACTTGTTTCCATCAGCAGCATGCCGAATTCTCTTCCGAAGATGGACGGGAACGGCAGCATTTCTCCGAACTTGATCGAGAATCGTGAGATCGAAGTTGAGGAACTTGAAGGACCGCTGAAATCATTCCGCGGCGTTAAAAGCAATAATCATCAAGTGAATGCAACCGGGCCCATCGGCTCAAATTATTATGAGGATGGCACCGGCGCAACAGCCGCTATCGGCCGTCCTGTTATCACAAAGAGTTTCTTAGGAATTCCGTTGACCAATTCCATTCCGCCGGATCCGATCATGGCGGTCGGACCGCAGCATGTTGTTATCATGGTCAATACATCGTTCCGTATCTTTGACAAATCCGGAACGCTCCTGAAAACTGTCACAGCTCAGAATTTTTACAATTCCATTGCTCCCGGAACAGGACCGAACGATCCTCAGATCGTTTATGACCATTATGCAAAACGCTTCATCATGATGTGGATGACAAGTCCGACCGATGTCGATCATCGTCATTTGATCGCGGTCTCTAAGGATTCCAGCGCGATGGGTGATTGGTACATGTGGAACACGTCGGCAGTGAATGTCGGCGATTCCAGCACAGGATCATGGGGAGATTATCCCGCATTGAGTTATGATCAGAATGCGGTCTATCTGACATCGAATCAGTTCTCATTGCCCCTTGCAACGAGTGCATTCAAATACACCAAATTAAGGATCTTGGATAAATCGAAACTGGTAGCAAATACCGGCGGACCGATCACGTTCCAGGATTTCTGGGAGTTCAAAGATCCGCAAACATTGACAAGTCCGGGCAATATCCGTCCGATGAACGGATATTCTTCCAGCAAAAACAGTTACATGATGAATGTGGCAAATACCTCGCCCGCGAATTATATGACGCTGTGGACGATCAGCGATCCGGCAAGCGCTACACCTTCCGTTTCTGCAAAGAATATTTCGGTAGTACAATATTCATCGCCTGGTAATGCGAATCAGCTCGGCGGCGGCTCACCGCTGATCGAAAGCGGCTCAAACAGGATCCGTGCTAATATCATCTATCGTGACAGTATGCTCTGGGCTGTTCACAGTGTTGCCAACGGATCGTACTCGGGAGTGCACTATGTGAAAGTTAATCCATATACAAGTACAACAGTTGAAGATGCAGTGCTTGGTCAGACCGGTTATTGGCATTTCTATCCCGCCATCATGGTGGATGAGAATCAGAACATGCTCATGACCTACAGCCGTTCGGGAAGCAACGAATTTGCCGGTGCATTTGTTGCCGGACGTAAAAAGAACGATCCACCCGGAATTTCTTCTTCTGTACCAATGCGTGAAGGTCTTGGAAATTATGTTTTGACCTACGGCGGAACACGTAACCGTTGGGGTGATTATAGCGGTATCAGTCTTGATCCGTCCGACCAAAGCGTGATGTGGACCCATACGGAATATGCTTCAGCAAGTAATGTCTGGTCCACTTGGATCAGCAAAAACAAGATCGGACCTATTCCCGGAACATTTGCTACATTGAGCAAAGGGTCCTTGAATTTCGGTACGAAACAAGTAAATCAGGCGAGCGATACACTTGAAGTAACGGTAACGAATGATGGTCTCGATTCATTGGCTGTCACATCGATCTCCGCAACAAGTGCCAATTATCTCGTTTACGGAAAACCGGCGACACCGTCCAAATTACCGAGTCAGGGTGTGATCACTTTGAAGATCGTGTTCAAACCGACGGTTGGCGGACCGCTGAACGATTCGATCGTGATCGTCACCAACGATCCTGCAAATCCGACACAGACCGTGAAATTGTCCGGAAGCGGATTCAAGATCACACTGTCTCAGCAGGGGACCATTTACGCTTCATCCGGCGCTACAGACGGCAGCAAATTGTATGGAGTCAATTCATACAATGGAACGGCTGCAGCGATCGGTGCGATCGGTCTTCCGAATATCGCATCACTGCGTGTTCATCCGACGACCAAAGAACTCATCGGTTTCGATCCGACCGGAACAGCGACCGGCGGTTCATTCTACCGCATCAGCAGTGATGTCAGCAATACACAGCTCATCGCGTCGACGACCATCTCGAACATGAAAGGTCTTGCATTCGAAAATGATTCGATGGTGTTCATGGGTGCATTCAACGGATCGGTCTACCGCGTGAATTATAAGACCGGTGTTGCAACGCTTCTCGGAACGAACTCCGGTGTCCGTCCCGCAGGTTTCGCAATAAATCCTGTCAACGGAACTCTTTGGATGTCCACACGTTCATCCGGCGGAACATCGGATGCAATTTACAAAGTGAACAAGACCACCGGTATCGCCACGAAGGTGGGCAATGCAGGAACAGGAACGGATGTGATGGATATCGTGTTCGATAAGAACGGAAAATTGTACGGTCTGGGAAACACCGGAACTAATGTCAACAACCTTCTTCAGATCGATACAACGACGGGAACCGCATTTGTGAAAGGTCCACTGGGCCGTTCAAATGTTCTTGCCATTGCATTGAACCCTGATGCAGTCGCTGCAGTCGGGAACACGAACAGCTCAGCACTTCCGACGGAGTTCGAAGTGTATCAGAACTATCCGAATCCGTTCAACCCGATGACAACGATCAGATTCAGCGTTCCGACGACCGTTAAAGTTGTCCTGCGCGTATATGATGCGATCGGTCGGGAAGTCTCCACGCTGGCTGACGGATACCGTGAACCCGGATTCTATACCGAATACTTCGACGGTTCCAAACTGGCAAGCGGTGTGTATTATTACAAACTCACTGCAGGATCATTCTCAGAGATCAAGAAGATGCTCCTTGTAAAATAGAACAATGCTCCAAAAAGGAGGTGCCTGAGTGCACCTCCTTTTTTTTTATCCTTTTCTTTCAATCCTGTATTCTTTGAGCAGATCATTCTCCATAATATCCGGTTCACTGCTATTGATGGTACTGATGTTCCAGTCCGTCGGTTATGTGGTCAGTTATACTTTATGGATCTCGAAGAACCGCCACGATGTAAAGATGAATATCATCAAAGGATTGCCTGATGATGCCTTTACGATCATCACACGGCCTCTGAATGATCCGTCATCACCGCTTGAATTCGAGGATGATGAAGAATTCAAGTTGTACGGAGAGATGTATGATATCGTCCGTACCGAGGTAAGGAATGATTCCATAACATATGTTGCCTTCCATGATGAAAAAGAAACATCATTGAATATCTCCCTTGCAACGGCAGTGGATGAAAGAACATCCATGGATCCTGCTGCTATGCAATCCACTTTGAAACTGCTCGCATTCGGTCAGCTTCAATATCTTGATCCGGTGATCGGAATTTTTTCAATTCCGGAATACCGCGTTTTATACTCTCGTCAGAATCAAGAATTGACCGCACATCCTTCATTCGCCGTCATTACACCTCCTCCCAAAATCGATCTTTTCATATAAAAGACCAATTCCGCCGGTTCAGTCCATACTGTTCCGGCTGTCTATCATTTTTATGAAAGGAACATCATGATGAAATTCGTTTTCAACGGTGTACTGTTCCTCGGACTATGCTCCTTTGCATTTTCACAGGAAAAAGATACCATGTACACACTGCCGGGACTTGAGATCAACTCTACGCGCAGAACAACAACATCCTATAATGAGCCCCTTGCGATCTCCGTTGTGAATGCGAAAGAACTCTCAAAGGGAAGAGGTTACGGACTTGATGAAGCTTTATCCTTCATTCCCGGTGTGTTTGCACAATCGCGGTACGGAAATCAGGATATCAGGATCACTATCCGCGGGTTCGGTGCGCGAGGAGCAGGTGAACGTTCAAATTCGGGAACATCGCGTGGAATCCGTATCATGCTCGACGGTTTTCCGGAAACAGAACCGGACGGCCGCACATCATTCGATCATATCGATCTGAGCACCATGAATAAGATCGAAGTGATCCGTTCCAATTCCTCCGCGCTGTGGGGGAATGGTGCAGGCGGTTTGGTAAGTGTTTCTTCAAACACAAACTTTGAACGACCGTTTGTCTCTGTTCAATCCTCAATTGGAAGTTTCGGATTCAATAAGAACCTATTACTGCTCGGAACGGATATCGGTAATGGAAAATTCTTCCTCAATCTGAGCAATACCAATTCCGACGGATGGAGAGAGCATTCTCAGAGCACACAAACGCTCTTGAACACTGGTATCGTTTCTCCCATCGGTGAGAGGACGAATTTAGGTGTGTACATTCTCGGCACTTCCAATCTGTTCCATATTCCGGGGCCGTTGTCTCAGAAGCAATTTGATTCTGACCCGTCCCAGGCACAATCCGATACGAGTTATTACAGTCCGACATATGTAAAGCGCGACGAACGCCGTTTCAACCGTCTCGGCAGGATCGGCATTGCATTGAACCATTCGCTTGATGACAGGAATAACTTCAGTGCAACGGCATATGTGAATCCCAAATATCTGCAGCGCTCAGAGCGAAATACGTTCCGCGATTTCACCAGATACCATGTCGGAGGAAGTTTCGTCTACCGCAATTCGACGTCATTCACTGAAGGGATCTCCGGAACAACGACAATCGGGACCGATGAAGCATATCAGGACGGCGCGATCCTGTTCTATCAGCTGAAGAACGGACAGAGGGATTCCGTCCTTGCCGATAACAAACGAGAAGGGGCGAATAGCTTCGGTCTCTTTATTCAGGAGGATGTGAACCTGAATGAGAATATTATCCTTTCAGTCGGCGCCCGATATGATAACGTTACATACATCGCAGAGAATTTTATCACACCGACATTGCTCTCCGATAAAAAATCGTTCACAAAAATCTCACCGAAAGCGGGGATCGTCTATAAGATAAATCCTACCCAATCCATTTATGCTTCATTCGGCAGCGGAGTTGAAGTCCCGGCAGGGAATGAAACAGATCCGGCACAAGGACAACCGAATTCACGTTCGATCAATCCGCTGCTGGAGCCGATCGTTTCCACAACATATGAACTTGGAACAAAACAATTCAAATCGTTTGGTTCAGGATTCATTCAAAATGTTTCCTATGATGCCGCAGCATATTTCATTTCCACAACCAATGACATTGTTCCGTATCAGAACGGACGATTCTATCTCTCAGCAGGTGAGACTCAACGAAAAGGTATCGAACTCGGAGTGAACGCACAATTCGATCTCGGTTTGTCGTGGACGACATCATTGACGGTCTCGAACAATACCTATTCGGATTACACTATCGATTCAGTCTACACGAAAAGACCAATCGCTCTTTCTTTAAGCGGGAAGTCGATCAGTTACAATGGTAATAATATTACCGGTATGCCGGGACTGATGGTTCACAACCGATTACGGTATGACGCAACATTTTTGACCGGATTCTTTGCCGAGATCACATCGCAAAGCGTTGGTAAGTATTTTGCCGATGATGCGAATAAGCTGAATGTTCCCGCATATACGATTTTCAATACTTCGTTCGGATATTCCGGACGAGTATCTGCAGGAAGTCCTTTGACGTTGAATGCATACATAACAATCAACAATGTCACCGATGTGAAATATGTCTCATCGGCATATATCAATCCGGATTACGGCCGTGTCGCGACAACTGCAAAAGAGGCGATCTATCTTGAACCGGGTTTCCCGCACTATATTGTAGCATCCGTAGGACTGGGTTATACATTCTAATTATACTATGCCGGGCAGCACACACACGCTGCCCGGTGTTCTTTTCGACCACACCACAGTTGCATCTCAAAATCCCATCGCTTACTTTGATGATAAGATCACATAAGGAAAAGATCAGTATGGAATCATTCAACAGACGAACATTCCTCCGCACAACGGTGTTGACCGGAGCCGCGGCATTAGCACTACCGGAATTCTCTGATGCGCAATCAAAACCGAATACGGAACGGAAGACGGTCGTTATCTCGAGCGGTAACGGTATCGCCGCTACCGCGAAAGCAATGGAAATGATCCAACAGGGAAGTGATGCATTGGATGCTGTCATTGCGGGAGTAAATATCGTTGAGAATGATCCCAATGATATGACGGTCGGTTACGGCGGACTTCCGAATGAAGACGGGATCGTTGAACTCGATTCATCCGTGATGCATGGTCCCACTCACAGAGCTGGTGCAGTTGCATCTTTGCAGAACATCAAGAATCCCTCTCTCGTGGCAAAGATGGTGATGGAAAGGACCGACCATGTGCTGCTCGTCGGTGAAGGTGCATTTAAATTCGCTCGCATGCACGGTTTTAAGGAAGAGAATCTCCTGACGGAACAATCCCGCGAGATGTGGGTGAAATGGAAGGAGAATCTTTCCAGTGAAGATGACTATCTGCCGCCGCACACGATCAATGATAAGAATATCGGATCACGAATGGCGGAAGTGATGAAAACGTACGGGACAATAAACTGTTTAGGTAAGGACCAGCAAGGGAACATCTCCGGTGTCACGACGACGAGCGGAATGTCCTACAAGATTCCCGGACGCGTCGGTGATTCTCCGATCATCGGAGCGGGACTCTATGTGGACAATACCGTAGGTGCTGCCGGTTCAACGGGGAGAGGGGAAGCGAATCTCGTCAGTTGCAGTTCCGTGCTGATCGTTGAATATATGCGACAGGGGAAATCCCCTGAAGAGGCGTGTCTAATGGCATGTAAACGGATCGCAGAACAGACAAAGATGAAACGTCTTCAGGATGATCTGGGACGGCCGAACTTCAATGTAACGTTCTACGCAATCAATAAACGCGGTGAACACGGAAGTGCCTCCATCTGGAGCGGCGGTTCGTATTGTTTGAACGACGGTACGACCAATAAGAAATCCGATTCAGCATATCTGTATAAGAGAATTTAAAATTTAGTAAGGACAATCCTTCATGACAGAAGAAACAGGTTCCGCACAACCGGTGATCGATGAATTCAAAGGGAAACCGATCATCCGTATTCCGATCGTCGCGGATCCGAATCCGGAAACGTCGTGGCATTGGCTCACGTTCGGTAAGAGCAAAGCAAAGGCGATCGTAGCACATATTGAATCGATCAAAAAATTCGCTGATAGCTGACCCATTCCGCTGCACATAGTGATGAATACGACGGAACACAAAAAAGGCGGACCAAACGGATCCGCCTTTTTTTATTGAGTGTGCAGTGGTCAGAGGTTCTTCTGTTTCAAATTATAATAGAGCATCTTTGAAAAAAGAAGTCTGCGGTTGATGTTCAGCAAGCTGGCCGTTAACGTCCTGTTCCAATTCGTTTTGTTCAGCGCTTCCAGAATAAGATTCTTTTCGGTCGCTGCAATGTACGTCTTCAGATTGAATCCGTCCTGAAGCAGATTTCCGGAACTGACGGTCTCCGGAACGCTGTTCTGCCCCAACGGCAGCCGGTCGAAGGTAATGACATTCCCGTGTGACATGACCAGCGCTCGCTGGATCACATTCTCGAGTTCCCGTACGTTCCCAGGCCAGCCGTACGCTATGAGATTCTTCAATGACTGTTCCGGAACAGCGATCTTTTCCGTCGGTTTGATCTTCTTCAAGAAATGATCGATCAGAACCGGAATATCCTCCGGCCGATCACGGAGCGGAGGAATGACGATATGGATCACATTCAACCGGTAAAAAAGGTCCTGACGGAAACGCCCCGCTTTCATCTCGTCCTCAAGGTTCCTGTTGGTCGCGGCGATCACCCGCACGTCAACGGTGAGCGTGTCCTTTCCGCCGACACGTTCAAAGGTCTTCTGCTGAAGTACCCGCAGGAGTTTCATTTGAAGGGCTGGAGGCATGTTGTTCACTTCATCGAGAAGGATCGTCCCGCCGTCGGCAAGTTCAAACCGCCCTTTTCGTTGTGATGCCGCACCGGTGAATGCCCCTTTTTCATGGCCGAATAATTCGCTTTCAAGCAGGGTCTCGGACAATCCTCCACAATCCACTTTGATGAACGGTTTATCCTTCCGTAAAGAATGACGCTGGATCGCATCGGCGATCAATTCCTTACCCGTACCGCTTTCTCCCTCGATGAGTACGGTCGCATCGCTTGGAGCGGCGCGTCCGATCAGTTTGAATATCTCCTGAGATTTTTGGCTGATACCGACGAGCTGACCGGATGCGGAGAGCTGGGTATTGATGGAAACAGTGGAACGGAGTTGTTTCACTTCGCGGAGAAGGTCGCCGTAGCTAAGCGCCCGCCGAACGATGAGAAGGAATTCATCCAGCTCGAACGGTTTGTCCATATAATCGTATGCACCGGCCTTCATTGCTTCGATGGCCCGTTCGCTAGTGCCGTATGCCGTGAAGACGATCATCGGAAGGTCGATGAATTCTTTCTTGAGTTCCTTCAATACAGAAATGCCGTCAACTTTGGGAAGATTGATGTCGAGCAGGATCAGATTGAATGAATGGGAGCGTGCTACGGTCAGTGCTTCCTCGCCGTCGGACGCCTCGGTCACGGAGAATCCTTCGCGGGTAAGGAGGTCAACAACATTCTTCCGCATCGAGGCTTCATCATCAACAACGAGGATTGATTTCTTCTCTTTCATGGTTCACTTTCGGTGTTCAGTGAGTATGGGCAGGGTGATGCTGCATGCAGCCCCGGGTCCGTCAACGGGAATGAATTCGATCTTCCCTCCGTGGGCTTTTACGATCTCGTACGATATCGAAAGACCGAGACCGACGCCGTGTTCCTTTGTGGTGAAGAACGGATCGAAGATCTTATGGCGCAATTCTTCCGGGATCCCTTTTCCGGTGTCGCTGATGAAGATCACCGCCGAAGATCCGTCCCCGGAGAGATTCGTTGCGATGGTCAGGATACCGTTCTGCTGCATGGACTCCACGGCATTCATGCTGATGTTCAGACAGACCTGTTCCATTGCATGATGATCGAACTGCATCATTGGAATGGAGTCGGAACAGCGAAGAACGATGGAGATCGATTTGCTTTCCGCCTCAAGCTGGATGATCTGCGCGGTCTGGCGGATAACATCGTTGATGCTGTGGCGCTGAAATATGTTCTGTGTCGGTTTCGCAAATACGAGGAGACGTTTCACGAGATTTGAAAGACGGTTGATCTCTTTCACGACGAGCTCCATGGATTCATCGGAGATCATCCGCTCGTTGTCCTCATCATTGCTGACCTGCCGGAGATCCCTCTGCCACATTTGGATGCGGGTCTTGATGACCGCAAGGGGTGTCTTCACTTCGTGAGCGACACCGGCGATCAGCTTTCCGAGTGTCGCCATCTTGTCCTGCTGATGGATGTCCCGTTCGAGCTGTTCACGTTTCCGCTGTTCCTTCATCATCGCATCCACCATGGAGTTGATGGATGAAGCGATCGCGCCGTAGACACCCGATTCAAGAGGGAGACGGTAGGATGGATCGAGTCTCACCTGGTCTAACCCTGCTCTGATGGCATTCACATGCCGCCGTCGGATCCACAGCAGGATCAACGCGGCGCCGAGCGCGCCGATAGCGACGATGGCGGAAAAATTCAGCACTTTCAATAATTTGCTGGAGGGTAATTCGCGTTCAACATGGATACGCGACCAGGTACCGCCGACCACTTTGTTTCGGATAACCAGCGGTTCCGATGCGAGAGGAAAGACGGCAAAATCAAAGGAGTGGAATTCAATCAACGATTGACGCATCTTAATGGACTTGAGGATCTGTCCTTTGATGATCGGATACGATCGGGGAGCGGGACCATATGCGGGAGCCGGTTCGGGAGCCGTCGGCCATGAATAACCGATCATCTCATCTATCGTAGTGAAATAGAATCCGCCCTCCATTCCGTTGATCGAACGTGACTGATCTGCAGTGATCATGGAAAAGAGAGAATCGATCTTTCTCCATTCTCTTTTTGTCAGGGTCTCCACAGAAAAGAAACCTGTACGGTCAAGGCTGTCGATGAGTTTGAGAGACGCCGCAGTGATCTTCTTCACCGTTGTCCTGGTGAGTTCGGTGTTCGTTTCAACGATCTCATTCGTCCATTGTTCGAGCAGTTTCATAGTTCCGAATACCGCAATGGCAATCAACATCGCAATGGTCGAAATAATAATGAACGTTCTTTTGGAGATATTGAGGATCTTCATGGTCTATCAAATAACGAACTGTGTGCCACAAAAAAAGGGCATTTTTGTCTCCTGAACATCAGCACTCACTCTGTTTGGGCTGAAATAGCTCAGATGATATGTACGTTTTCAGCTCATGCCCTGGAAAAGATACCACAATTTCATCAAAATAGTGTCTCAAACAGAGATAAAAAGTGGTCTGATGATTGCATACGTTATATCAATTAGACTACATTCAGCCATGTATTCAGGGAATTCTCATGAAAACTTCGCGACCGTTTTTCGTCCTTTTTTTTCTCTTCACCTCGGTCCTGTTTGCACAAAAATATGCCGTTACAAGCGGTGCGTGGGACGGAGCTGTCTGGGCAAACAGCGCCTCCGGAACCGCTGGTGAAGCAACCCAGCCGACGCTTTCCGATGATGTCATCGTCAAGAACGGTGTTACCGTGACCGTTTCCACCTCCACCGCTCAATGTAAAAACCTCTCCTTCATCGATTCAACCGCAACATTGGCTATGTCATCCGGCAGCGTTCTGAGTGTCGCCGGTAATTTTGCGCTCGCATCGACGAATCATCGCGCATTCACTTCATGGGCAGCAGGAGCAAAACTTCGTTTCAACGGCTCGGGGACCCAAACACTCAGCGGATGGGCAACAGGGACTACGGCAGCTGCCAGCACTAATCCCAGTACTGTACTTATGGAAGTGGTCATCGAAAAGCCTGCAACCGATTCGATCCGCACTCCCGGCAACGACCTGAAACTGGCGATCGGAAAAAGCCTGGATATCGTCAGCGGTATCTTTGTGCTTGGAGCATCGGATGATATCAATGGACGCGCAATGGACTTTACCGCAACCGCACCGACGATTACCATAGAAGCGAATGGAAAACTGACTCTGCTCGCCGGAGCGACCCACATCCGCGGCGGCACGACGGGAACAAATCCGATCGGCAAGATGATCATCCGCGGAAGTGCTACTGTATCGACCACCAGCACCAATCGTCTGAACATCGGGAACATCGATATTGAATCCGGCGGTCTGCTGACCTTGAACACGGGATGGAGTTCGACCAATTTCAATCTCTTCAATCCAGGTATCATCACGGTGAAAGAGGGGGGTGCGGTCAGTCATACGACAACGACAAACATCTGGGCGGTGGGAACGACCATGCTGCTGAACAAAGGAGGGATCTACCGTTCGACAAGTTCTGCGACCATCTTTCCGCCGACGTTCTCGAACAACGGAACCGTCCGCTATTCCAGAACATCAAGCGCACAGACCATTGTTGATATGGATTATGCGCGGCTTGAGATCAGTTTCGATTCGACCAAAGTGTGGACGCTCGGTGCGAACCGCGTGATCTCCGATAGTCTGGAGATCAACAACAGCAGCACGCTTAAGATCAATGCCGCCGCTCCTCAGACACTGACAGTGAACGGAACGGTCCGATTGACCAGCGGCGTGCTCGACAATTCCGATGCGAATGCGACATTGACCCTGGGTGAGAATGTCATGGTATCGCGGGCAACCGGTATTATCACCAAAGAGCCCGCAACGGGGTCATCCGTGAATGTGCGCTATACCAGTTCCGCACTAACAGTCACAACGGGACCGGAAATTCCAACCGTGCAATCCAAATTGAAAAAGCTCATTGTCTCTGCGCCGAAAGGACTGAATCTTGGTGCCGACATTACAGTGAATGATTCACTCGTGATCGATGACGGATATCTCTTTCTTGGCGACAAGAATCTTACGATGGCTTCAACTGCCTCTGCCGGGGGGTCATTCGCCGATACGGCGATGGTCGTCCAGGCCGGCACCGGATTACTCAAATGGAACATCGCCTCACCCAAGATGCTCGTGTTTCCGATCGGAGATACGACCACTCCGGCAAAATACACGCCCGCAAAATTGAACATCACTTCCGGTGTATTCTCCAATGCTTCCGTCATCGTCAAGACTATCTCGGCCAAACACCCGGCGCTCAGCGCCGTCAGCACGAACATCCTCAACCGGTATTGGACGGTGGATCAATCCGGAATTACCGCACTCAACGGGACCGTTGAATTCCAGTTCAACAATGCGGATGTAACAGGTGAAAAGTCCAAATTGACGCTCGGTCAACTGACCGGAGGCCTGTGGAAAGTACTCAACAATGCCGATGCTGATCTGAATCGTTTAACGGGAACGGTGAACAATCTATCCGACTTTACCGCCGCGGAAAAGAGTGTCATCACCGGTGTGGAGGGAGGAACGAACGTTAATCCTTTTGTCTATACACTGGAACAGAATTATCCGAATCCGTTCAATCCAACAACGGTCATTCGTTATCAATTGGCAAAGTATTCGCCGGTCACTATTACCGTGTACGACATGATCGGAAGGGAAGTGGAACAATTGATCAATGATGAACAGACTGAAGGATTTCATGCGGTTGAGTTCCACGGAACATCGCTTGCCAGCGGCGTCTATTTCTACCGATTGCAGGCCGGTGAATTCACTCAGATCAGAAAAATGCTGCTGCAAAAATAATGAAACCGGTACAAATTCTCGTCATCCTTACATTCATTCTCTTCCGTTCGTCATCGGACGCACACGACCGCTCCGTTCAGCCGGATGAGATGTTGAAGGTATTCTTTACGAAGGATTCCGTTACGGTGCTGGTGACCGATTCGGGACTTGGCGGTCTAGCTGTCTGCGCGGATATCGAATCACGTCTTCGCAACGAACACCCGTTCGCCGGTGTGAAGATCATCTTTTGTAACGCGCTGCCGGAGTCCGATTACGGATACAATATGATGCGATCGACGGATGAGAAAGTACAGGTTTTTTCTGATGCGCTTGAAGGAATGACGCGAACGTATTCTCCGGACATCATCCTTATCGCTTGCAACACACTATCCGTCCTCTACGAACAGACACCGTTCTCCCGCACTGCTACAATACCGGTTGTCAGCATCGTCAATATCGGAGTTGAATTGATGACACGTGCGCTCAAGGCGGATCCCTCATCGACTGTCATCATTTTCGGGACGGAGACAACGATCGATGCGGACAGCCATCGCTCATTACTGATCAAGAACGGCATTGCACAGCAGCGGATCTTCACTCAAGCATGTCCCGATCTTGCGGGCGAGATCCAAGCCGATGCATCCAGCGACGCTGTGGCGACGATGATAGGATTCTACGGTGAAGATGCGCTTGGAAAACTACCGGCCTCCAAAGGTCCGCTTTATGCAAGTCTGTGCTGTACACATTATGGCTACGCCGGCAGCCGGTTCCGTGCCATGCTGGATAAGAGCGGCAGAAGAAGAACTTCATTGATCGATCCGACGCGTTCCATGAGTGATGTGATCTTTCCGAAGAAGTTCTCCGCTCGATTCCGAAGAACGGCATCGTCGGTTTCCGTGATATCGAGAGCTGACATCACGCCGCAGGAGGTTCGTTCCATCGCTACATTGATCGATGCACAGTCCCATGCCACCGCACTGGCGTTGGCATCATTCGAATTGAACAAGAATCTCTTCGAGTTCATGAGAAAATGACGAAACGACCCCGACCATATGTGATCTTTCTCTCCATCCTTGCTACACTGATGAGCGTTGCGGCTCCGGCGCGTTCGCAGACTTTAATGACCGGTGATATTGTTCAATTTATCAAGACCATTAAAGATGCGATGCCGGATATGGGAACAAATAAATTCTTTATTCCCACCAACGCTCATCTTAATTTTTTCGATACACTCTTCATCGATCTGAAGAAAAAGGACCTCGCCACGATCGAATCCCGCGCAGCGCAGTACGGATACCAGTTCATCAAATTCGTCAATACAGCGACGAAGGATACGCTCTATATCTTGAAAGAGAACATTCCCGTGATGCGTGGATGGGGGACCTACATTTTCGATCCTTCATCGATGAACGATCTTACGATCGAAGCGCCGCATCCGTTGTGGGATACGAATTCGTGGGAACTGGCGATCCGAGCATATATCAAGACCAATGCACGCTGGTTCATCCTTGCCGGTACGCACCGGTATAGCAATTCGGATTCATCGTCCGATATGGCGCATGTAACGCAGTCCGTCTTTCATATCTGTCATAAACGTGCTGGCACATCGAGGGCGATCCAGATCCACGGGTTCAGCAAGACCGGAGGTAATACAGGTTATCCAGATCTCGTGATCAGTAACGGAACGTTGAATCCGCCGAGCATCCTCTACACTGTCCAGACAAAATATACGGCGAAAGGGTTCACCGCCGGTGTTTTCAGCACCAGTACGTATTCGGCATTGAACAATCTCGGCGCTACGACGAATAAGCAAGGACAGTATTCCAATAGTAACGGACGATTGTTCGTCCATATCGAGCATGACTATCCGCTGCGGAATACACCGGCAAAACTGACATTGTGTGTGGAAGCGATCGACGAGGTCTTCGGTCTGCTGACCGGTGTTGATGAAGAACCGCTGAAGGGACCGAACGACTTCCAGTTGTATCAGAACTATCCGAATCCATTCAACCCCGCAACGACCATCAAATTCTATCTTCCGACGGATGCGTGGACGACGGTCAGTGTGACCGATCTTTCCGGAAGGACCGTTGGACGATTGATGAACGATTATCTTCATCAGGGGATCCATACCGTTCAGTTCTCGGGGGAACGGTTGTCCAGCGGGATCTATTTTTGTACGATCACAACTGCTTCATTCATGAGAACAATGAAAATGGTGCTAATCCAATGAACGCAAATCCTTCACATATCTTCAGGACCGTCGCCGTCGTCTCCGCAGCGATGATCCTTCTGAGCGGCTGCAGTATGTTCGACCATGATGGCGAGACCGGTGCATCGATCATCCCGGCGCGCGGATATTTCTATCTTGCAGAGCGAAATTCCGTTTCCATCATCATGCTCAATTCGGAACTGCGTGAATTGAAACGGTGGAATTATTTCCTTGTGACGGGGGACAGCAGTATTCAAGGGATCGCATCGGACGGGAAGACATTATGGCTCTCATCCGGTGGAAACGTTGATAAGATCTTCCAGGTGGACGCATCTGCCGATACACTGCTGGTGATGAAATCGTTTGATGCCCCGCCGCAAAAACAGGGAACTGTCCGCGGCATCACCTGGGACGGTACGAATCTCTGGGCGCTGAACAGCGGTTCGTCTACCTATTCGACTCCGGCAAAATTATATAAATTGGACGGAAGCGGCAACATCCTCGCTGAATATCAATTACCATCCCCCGATCCGCGGGGATTAGTGTCCGTCAATCCGGGACTCGATGTGTATGGCAGAGGACCTGATGCCGGTATCTACTATTCCGATGTCAGTACGGACAAGATCTATAAATTCCTTCCGGCAACTCCGTATTTCGATACGGTGTTCTCCGCGCCCAAACCTCCGCTCGGAGCGAGTTACATCTATCCGGCGGGATTGGCGTACGATAGAACGTTCTTCTGGATCGTGAACAGCAGCAATGTTGCCGACCATCTTTACCGTGTCTCATATACCGGTCGGGAACAGATTCGGTATGACCTCCCGTATCCGTCCATGGGAGCCATCGTTTGGTCATCGGTAGACCTTCGTGTTGCGGAACAAGTCACTGTAACTTCCGTGAATCCCGCGTCAGGCATTCCGGGAACAGCATTCTCCATAGACATCTTCGGAACAGGATTCAAACCGGGATATGGTGTCTCGGTCGATTTCGGTCCCGGCATTTCGGTCAGTGCTCCGCAATTCGTCAGCACGGCACAGTTAAAAGTGAATGTCATTGTGGAACCATCCGCCACTCTTGGTAAACGGAATGTGAAAGTGACGAATCCGAACGGAGCATCTGCCGTCGGAGACACTCTCTTTGAAGTGACCTCAACGCCGAAGATACCGCATCTTTGGATCGCCGATCAGGCATCAGGACAATATGCGATCCATCGGATCCGAGCCACCGATACGACGCTGGAAAAGTCCTGGTCCACGGCACCGATCCTCGCTTCAAGCGGACCGCAAGGACTGGCGTTCGACGGAACGAATTTCTGGATGAACACCTCGGGAACGGACCGGAAGGTGTACAAGATCGATACATCAACTGCAACGCTAGCATCGCTCTCATCCTTCACGATTCCCGCAGTGGGTGGAACGGCACGGGGAATCACATTCGATAACAGCGGAAACCTTTGGCTTTCGATCAGTCAAGTATCGGTCGGCGGAGGAAGGATCTATAAGATCAATCCTTCTTCCGGAGCGGTGCTTGATTCACTGACAACGCCGGGACAGAATCCACGCGGCATCGTCTTCGCGAACAATGTGCTCTATTGTAATGATACTGATCTGGATTCCGTGTTCAGTTATAACGGCAGTGCATGGAGTTCGAAGTTCCAGACACCGACGTACGGCGGAGCGAGCAGATTCGCGACCGGTCTCACATGGGATGGCACGAATTTCTGGATCGCGAACAGCACGACCGCTTCGGATTATGTCTTCAAAGTTTCGATTGCAGGAACGGTGCTGCAGACGTTCAGGCCAACAGTTGCAGGCGATCCGCAATTCACCGGTTTAGTGTATGTTGCAAACTAAGGATAGACCAATGACAAAGAGAACATCATTTCTGACCGCAATACTGTCCATGCTGCTGGTGTGTCAACTACTGGATGCGCAGATCAATGTTGACGGTGACTTCCGGATGCGGTGGTATTCCGACAGTTTCGGATGGACACGCGACGGCAGGGCGCAGGAAAATTATATGCGTTATCTCGGAAGGCTCCGGGCTAAAGCAAAAGTGACGAGCAATACGTCGTTCAATACGGAGCTCATCACGCTCATCGACAATCCCGGCCAGCCTGTCCGCAACATTGCGGGAACGGGACCGATGCGGTTCGGTATCAGTCAGATCTATGCAGAAATGTCGGAACAGGATGTGCTGATGTTCGATCTTGCCCGCATTCGTGTAGGACGCCAGCAATTCCCGATTGCGAACGGACTCTCATTCGGCGATTCATACTATTATACCGATAAATTCGACGGTGGGAGACTCGATCTTGCATTATTCCCCGTTACGCTCTCGCTGTTCGGAGCGATCACCGGACAGAATCTCAGCTCGTCGGGGTTGTATCCCGATCCGGGAAGCGACCAGATCTATGTCGCCAAACTCGGAGGTACATTCTTCGATCAGGATCTGACCGTGTATGGCATTCAGCAAAAATTGCGCGGCGCATACAATGACAATATCGTGGTTGGTGCAGGAGCAGCAGGGGAACTCCTCTTCAACAATCTTGAATATTTTGCGGAAGGAGCGATGCAAAAATTCAATCAGGCACCGGGACTACCGGAAAAAGGAGGGATTGGATATTTGGGAGGCATCGGATATCGCTGGGGAATGGGACCGTTCCGCTCCATTAAAGTAGAAACGCGATACGCGGCATATCAGGGAGATGATGCGAAGACAAAAAAGATCGAGCAGTTCAGTCCTCCGTTTCCCAATTTCTTCTGGGGAAGCCGAGTGGGATATGTGAATGGAGATGTTGGCGGAGATTATCCGCGCAACGGACAGAATCTGGAGGGAAGCAGGATATGGTATTCACGGATCTATGTTATCCCGAAGATGATGCCGAAAGTCAGACTGCAGTTACAGTACATATCGGTGAACGAATATGTGGACAATGACAATTATAATTCCATGGATGACGAAATATCCGTCCGCATCTATTATACGGTGACGAATAATTCGGCATTTCAGTTACGGTTCGCCCGTTCAATTCCGAACGGGGATGATAAGGACAGGGACGGAGGCGGAGTGATCACCTCGTCAGAGGACCGTGTCTCGGTGAACAGTTATATGGTGGAATGGCAGATAGAATTTTAATTCACAACTCACAAAATCATAGAAAGGTTCATCATGAATAATATTTTACGGTCATTCTCCATAGCATCGTTGGTCGTTCTCCTCGGCAGTATCCTTTGGGGACAAACGCCGTTGTATTCTACCAATTTTGGTACAACCGCTTCCACGTTCCCCGCAGGATGGTCAACCTCGAGCACAGGTACCTGCACGTGGATCATTACTTCTACTTCAGCATCATCGACGTATTCAGGAGCTTCCGGATCGATGAACGCGACCGCTACGAATGGAAACTCTTTAACAGGAACGGCAACATTGACAGGGAATCCCGGGATCTCAACCGTTGGATATACCAACATCACGGTCCTGTACGGTGCACGAAGAACCAGCACCTTCACAAATTCCGTTTCGCTCGAATGGAGCACTGACGGTACAACGTGGAACGCTGTTACATTCACCGAAGTCGCGAATGACGGGACATGGGCTTTGGCAAACGGCGGAACAAGGATCGCACTTCCCGCCGGTGCCGAAGGGGCTGCCAACCTTCGATTCCGAAGGGTCTATACTGTTACGACCGGAACAGGAACATATCGTATGGACGATTTCAGTGTTCAGGGTACAGCTGCGGCAGGACCGACAATAATGACGGTGACGTCAGGATTTAATGGTGCCTTCGGATATATTGGCGTCGGAACTACGTCAGGCACACAGAGCTTCACTGTTGGCGGCACATCGCTGACGAATGATATCGTCATTACACCGCCTACAGGATTTGAAATCAGGAAAGATGCAAATGCATTCTCCAATTCGCCGATCACACTGACGCAATCTGGCGGCACGGTCTCAACAACGACCATTGATGTTCGATTCTCACCAGCAGCAAATCAATCGTACTCCGGAAATATCACCTGTACGAGCACAAGTGCTGCGACACAGAATGTCGCCGTTTCCGGTACAGGAGGGATCAAATCGACCGGATCAGGGAATTGGAGTTCAACATCCACGTGGGTCGGCGGTGTTGTTCCTGATTCAACGGACAATGTGTCGATCTTATCGGGGAATATCGTCACGGTGGACATCTCTACCGCACGGTGTAAATCGATCGAATTCGGGGATGCTGCCGCACAATTGAATATGAGTTCGGGTTCCGTTCTCGGTGTGTATGGAAATTTCACGCTGTTCTCCGATAATCATAATGCATTCTCTACATGGACTGCCGGCGCAAAAGTGAAATTCACAGGTTCTGCAGCGACACAGACATTAAGCGGTTGGAATATCGGCTCCACCATGTGCACGTCATTCATGGAACTTCAAGTGGATAAGAGCGCCGGGAAATTGACGACCTCCGCCGCGAATATGAAATTGAACATCGGAACAAGTCTTGAGATCATCAACGGCACATTTGAACTCGCGGTCGCTGATGATATCAATGGCAGAGATCTTGCCGGTACCGCTGCCACACCGACCATCACTGTGCAATCCGGCGGCACTTTCACGATGCTTGCGGGCGCAAGTCAGATACAATCGGGAACGACTGCCGGTACCGCCATTGGTAAGATGACGATCTATGGAACATTCACTCCGTTCACCACCAGTACAAATAAGATCAATATCGGGAACATCGATATTGAATCCGGCGGGACAATGAATATTGGCACCGGATGGACGGCAAATCTGTTCAACGCCGGTACGGTCACGATTAAAGCAGGCGGAACTCTGGAGAATTCCACGACGACCGATGTATGGTTTACCGGGACGGTACTCACGGTGAATAATACCGGTGTCTTCAAAACAACTTCCATTACGACTGCGTTACCTGCAACCATCAATAATAACGGAACATTCCGTTATGCACGTCCTTCAGCATCGGCAAGTGATCAAACCATCGTTGATATGAACTATTACCGGCTGGAGCTCAGTTTTACCAATGCAGGGACAAAAAAAATATGGACACTCGGAGCGGGCAGAACGATCAGTGATTCACTTGAGACGAATAACAGCGCTATTCTTCAGTTATTGGCTTCCACTGCGCAAACGTTGACGGTCAATGGAACGATCCGAATGACATCCGGTTCGATCGACAATAGCAATGGAAACATCAGTGTCGCAATGGGAAATGGGACTGTGATCTCTCGGGCGACCGGCACCATCTCGAATGCTCCGACGTTCGGCACCAGTGTCGATCTCCGGTATACGAGTATCTCACAATCCATCACCACCGGTCCTGAACTGCCGACATCATCATCGGTGCTGAATAATCTCACGCTCTCTGGGACTGGTCAAACCGTCACCCTCGGTGCTTCTCCTGTCGTCAATGGAGTATTGACCTTGAGCGGTGGAACACTGATCCTCGGTGCACAAAACATCACGCTGGCATCAGGTGCATCGATTGCAGGAACCCCTTCGTCATCGTCGATGATCGTTTCCAACAGCACCGGCGAACTCCGCAAAGAGTTCTCGGGAACAGGATCGTTCACGTATCCTGTCGGCGACAATACCGGAACAGCGGAATATTCTCCCGCAACATTGAATTTCACTGCCGGGACATTCGGCAGTGCATATGCCGGAATCCGTGTAACGAATGCAAAACATCCTGACAATGGGAGCACAGGAAATTATCTGAGCAGATACTGGACCGTCTCACAATCCGGTATCACATCATTCAACTGTTCCATTGCACTCAATTATCTTGATGCAGATATTACCGGTGATGAGAACAATATCGTCACCGGAGAATGGAACGGTGCTTCTTGGTCGGCGAATGATCTTGCCGTCGTTGCATCGAATCAATTGACTGCTACGGTATCTTCTTTCGGCGATTTCACCGGTGCTGAGAATACAGCATTACCGGTAGAACTGCAATCATTCGCTGCTTCGGTCAACAACGGTATCGTCCGGCTCGGATGGTCCACCGCAACCGAGATGAACAATCATGGATTTGAGATCCAGCGTTCTTCCGTTATCAATGGAAGAACCGACGAATGGATGAAGAGCGGATTCGTTGAAGGGGCGGGAAACAGCAATACTGCGAAACAATATTCCTATTCGGAAAAGACTCCGTACGGACGTTTTAACTACAGACTGAAGCAGATCGATCAGAATGGAAAATTCAAGTTCAGTCCCGCGGTGGAAGTGAATGTAGCAGCACCGAACGTGTTTGCATTGGACCAGAACTTCCCGAATCCTTTCAATCCGACAACTTCGATCAGCTACCAACTGCCGAAGAGCGGTCTTGTGACATTGACGATATATGATATGCTCGGGAAGGAGATCGCCTCACTGGTGAACGAAGTGAAGGAAGCAGGGACATATTCCGTGCAATTCAACGCTACACCCCTTTCGAGTGGCGTGTATCTCTATCGGCTCCAGTCCAACGAATTCACTTCGGTCAAACGAATGCTTTTGGTAAAATAGGGACAAAGAGGAGGGAGCAAGTAATTGTTCCCTCCATCGATTTCATGAAGATCATCATTCAAACAATACTAATAGTGCTTGCGTCGGCAGCGGTCCTGTACGCTCAGCAAGTTGCTCCGGTCTTCGGGAGTCACCGTTTTGTGGAATATCTTCCCGGTGATCTTCCGATCGTGATCTCCGTACCGCATGACGGAGCAGCGGCACCTGAGATCATTTCGGATAGGACATTCGGTGTCACCGCCAGAGATAATGGTACGCAGGAAATCGCCCGTGTTATGGTGGCAGAATTCGAACAGAGAACAGGACATTCTCCTTCTGTCATTTTCTCCCATCTGCGCAGAAAAAAACTGGATGTCAACCGCGAAGAATTTGAAGCGGCGCAGGATGATGTGACCGCATTGACGGCATGGAACGATTATCACGGATATATCGACTCCGCATGTACTGCTGCAATGAAGAGATACGGTGCATGCCTTTTGATCGATCTTCATGGACAGAACCATCCTGAGAAAAGGATCGAGATCGGATATCGTCTTGAGAATGATGATCTTGCACTCTCCGATGATGCGCTGAATTCACCGGAAATGATCGGAAAAAGTTCACTCCGTGCGATTGTTCGCCGCAGTGCTCTGACACATGCCGAATTGGTGAGAGGACCGAAAAGTTTCGGCGCTTTATTCGATGAACACAATGTCCGTTCCACACCAAGTCCGACACAACGGACTCCTTGCTCCTATAAATACTTCAGCGGCGGATACACCATCTATCGTCATTCGGTGGAAGATACATCCGGGGTGACCGCCGTCCAGTTCGAATTGGATCCGGAACTCCGCGAGCGGAAGAATTCATCAACAACGGCAATATTCTTGACCGATGTCATCTTGAAATTCATGAGAATACATTACGGTCGTGAGTGGTCTCATAATGCGCAATAAATTATTACCATTATTTATTAGGAACAATGTATGAAGACAGTTCTTACTATTCTGGCGTGCGGTATCATAACGATCTCGCTCGCGTTCGGACAGACGATCACCTCAGCAGGGTCAGGCAACTGGAGCGATGGAGCGACATGGGTCGGTGGAGTTGCGCCGGCCGATTCCGTTACCGATGTAACGATCGGTGCGGGGCATACCGTCACGATCGACAATGCAGCTGCCGTTTGCAGGAATCTCTCATTTCAGGATACGACCGGATTCCTGTCGATGGGATCCGGGACAAGCGTCCTTACTTTGTACGGGAATTATACGCTTGTCTCATCATACCTGTACAAATCTTTTACCGCATGGCCGTCGGGTGCGAAGATAAGGTTCAGCGGCAGTGCTGTTCAAACACTCAGCGGCTGGAGCACGGCAACGGGATCGACTTCCTTCAATGAGATCGTGATCAATAAGACCGGCGGAAAGGTGGTCACGGGCGCGACGAACATGAGATTCGGTATCGGCGACACGATGGAGATCCAGAACGGGACATTTGAACTTGCCAGCACTGATGATATCGAATCACGGAATTTTTCAGGAAGTGCAACTTCGTGTATCATCGTTGTCCGAAGCGGGGGAACATTCACCATGATCGGCGGCGGTTCCCATATCCGCAGAGCGTCAAACACCGGTGAAGAGACCAAAAAGATCGGCATCATGAGTGTCTACGGAACTGTCGAACTGTCAACGACAAGCACTAATTTGTTGAACTTTTCGGGGATCAATATCGAGAATGGAGGATTGGTCCGGATCCTTACCGGATGGACGCCCAATAAATTGAATTCCGGTACGATCACGATGAAAAGCGGAGGCACATTGGAAAATACAACGACGACCATTGTGTGGTATACCAATACCACAACGGCAACCACCGTCGTGGTGAATCCCGGAGGAATATTTGATACGAAAGCATCCACGACTCCGCTCCCTCCGGTGTTCACCAATAATGGGACCGTTCGGTATTCACGTTCGGTGCTGGACGGAAGCCAGACGATTCTTGATATGAATTATCACCGCCTTGAAGTAAGTTTTGCCGGAGACGGTACCGGATCTAAACTGTGGACTGTTGCGGCTACACGAACTATTTCGGATAGTCTTGAAGTGAACAACAGTGCCAAATTCGTCCTCTCCGCCGCATCGGCCCAGACAGTGAACGTGAATGGAACGATCAGATTGACGAGCGGTTCCGTCGATAACAGTGATGCGGATATCGGTTTGACCCTTGCCAACGGAGGAACGATCTCCCGTGCAACCGGTACCATCACGAACGCACCGGTCTTCGGTACTTCCGTGAATCTGAGATATACCAGCACAGTAACAAACGTAAATTCCGGGGCCGAACTTCCTGTTTCTTCAGCGGCATTGAATAATCTTGACATAGTCGGTTCCCAGGGGATGACACTGTCGGCAAACGCGACTGTCAATGGTGTTCTGACATTCGGAGGCAGTGCCGGATCACTCATAACAAATTCCAATAGTCTAACGATCGCATCTGCCGGATCAATTTCCGGAGAAGCACCAGGACGATATGTTGTGGGGAATCTTTCCGCCGCACGCGCGGTCGGAACAGGATCATCGATATTTGGCGGCATCGGTGTTTCACTCGCTTCCGGTACGGACGATCTCGGGAATGTCACCGTCACACGAGTCACCGGTTCATCCGGAATAACCACGGTCAGTGCAAATCAAAGCATTGCACGGAAATGGAACATTATATCGGACAATCCTCCGTCATCCGGCCGCGATCTGACGCTTACATGGGTATCAACTGATGATAATGGAAAGACCTTCAGCGGAAGCAATCTTGCCCAGGCGTGGAGATATAACGGATCATCATGGTCCGCCGTCGGCTCTGCTTCCGATATTTCGTCCACCGAACCACGTTCACTGACGATGAACACCACCGCATTTTCGGATTGGACTGTCAGCGATGCCAATGCACCGCTCCCGGTGGAATTGATCTCATTCACCGCACGAAGGGCATCCCATTCCATAGAGTTGAAATGGAAGACGGCAACCGAAGTGAACAATCTTGGTTTCCATATCGAGCGAAGATCGACGGATCAATGGATCTCAATCGGCTTCATCAACGGAAATGGAACCGCCAATACGCCGAACGAATATTCATTCATCGACAGGAATACGGATGCAGGAACATTCATCTACCGGCTGCAGCAGATAGACAATAACGGAAACGTTGCATACAGTCCGATAGTGGAAGTCACTGCCGGCGAGATTCCAGCACAATTCGGTCTGCAGCAGAACTTCCCGAATCCGTTCAACCCGGTGACGTCCATCAGGTATCTCATACCAATGAGCAGTCATGTAACACTGAAAGTCTTCGATGCGTTAGGAAGGACAGTATCGATCCTCGCGGATGAATGGAGGGATGCCGGTGAGTATTCTGTCAGGTTCGACGCGACGTCGATGGCGAGCGGCGTTTATGTTTATCAGATCAATGCCGGGAATTATTCGGCGGTGAAACGGATGATGCTGATTAAATAAATGGTCCGTCCCGCAAATGAAATACCCGTTGAGCTCTTCTGTTGAATAAAGGAACGTAATGAACCTCAGGTATGTGATCATGATGCTGCTGTTTGTTCTTGTCTCTGCGCCCGTTTCCGCCCAGGTCACCATGAGCGGAAACATCGAGACGCATGTGGACAGTCTTGTCGATGCAATGCCGACGGGCGCAGCTGCGGACACGAATAAATATCAAGTTCCTTCTGCTACTGCGCTCGCCGCTTGGGGACACTGTATCGAACAGATCGCGTCCGGAAATTATTCCGCCGCACAGGACACCGCCGCAACGTTCTCATACCGCATTGTAAAATTCACCCATACGTCCTCTTCACCGAATGTCGTGTACTATCTGTTGGAGAAGACCGCGGCCGGAACGAATTATTGGGGCATGTTTGCGTACAATCCTTCACCGAAACGTGGAAAACTCTTCATTCAGTCTCCGCATCCGTTGTATGATTCCAATACGGGACAGCAGGGGATCATGATCTTCCATAATAACGGAGCACGTGCATTCTATGTGAGCGGTACTCACCGCTGTAATAGTACGACCAATACGACATGCGACGGAACGACCGATGTCTGCGGCGGGGATTATAAAATGTCCGACCAGGCGCATGTCGTGAATGGTCCGCTGCACCAGGCGACCGTGACAATGAGCACCGTCATTTCACAGATGATCGTCATTCAGAACCACGGTTTTGGGAAAGATACCGGAGATCCTGATGTGATCATGGGGAACGGAAAGACCACCGCACCGACAGGAACGGATTACCTCGATCTGGTGCGCGACAATCTTTCCTCCATCGATCCGACACTGGTCTTCAAACTTGCGCATGTCGATACGGATTGGACCACGCTGACCGGAACGACGAATACACAAGGGAGGTTCATCAATGGCAGCGTCAATCCGTGCGGCACATCGCCCTCATCGGCGAACGGCCGTTTCCTGCATATCGAACAGGCATTGACCGGACTGCGGAATTCCAGCACGAACAGAAAAAAACTTTCCGATGCGATCGCCGCCACATTCACTGCCGATGCATTGAACATCACATCACCGAACGGAGGAGAGACAACCACTGCAGGGAGTACACAGTCCATCACATGGACGTCATCCGGATTGATCTCAAGTGTAAAACTGGAATATACCGTTAACAACGGAACGACATGGATAACGATCACCTCCGGCACAACGAATGATGGTTCGTATTCATGGACGGTTCCGAATACCGGATCGTGGAGGACGAAGATCCGGATATCGGATGCTGAGAATAGTTCTGTCGGTGATACAAGCAATGCTGTATTCAAGATCTCCTACGCTGTCTATCCGACGACAGGAACGTCGTCCTTCGTCGATCCAGCCTCCGCCTTCGGTCCCAGGAAACTGAACGGTGTCTATGACTTCCACCGGGGAATCGATTTTGCAGGAACATATAATACACCGATCCGGCCCGCCCGTGCCGGCATCGTCGTTCGGAAAGAGGATTCAGCGGTGACCTCAGGCGGAAGTCTTCAACGGTTCGGTACGTGGATGCTTGTGCGTATTGATTCATCGGCCGGTCAGTCACGATTCAATGCATATCTGCATTTGAACGGATTCCACCGATTCAATGTCGGGGACACTGTGAGCACCTCGGATACGATCGCGTTCATGGGTAAATCCGGTTACGAGATCAACACAGTACATCTTCACTTCGAATTGTACAAGAACCTTTCCGGTACGTCCATCGATAAGGACAAAGCGAACAATCCTATGGAGATCCTTCCATACACGAATTCAAATTCGTACACCGTCAGTTTCACGGTTCGCAATGATTCCTCTGCCATTGAATTCACTGCGCCGGAATCGGAGCTCGACCTCGATCAAGTGACGATCTACGGTTCTCTTGCGACGAGATCGGTCGGATACAATTCGCGGACGAGTATCGATCCCGCGAACAATGACAATCCCAATTATGCACAGGTGATGATCGATCCCGACCAGTTCATACAGGATTCCACTATGCAGCGGACCCGTATCTGGACGAAGGATAGTGAGACCGGAGCGATCGATTCCGTTCGTCTCACCGATGTGAATGGATATTCTTTTTCCGTGGGACAATCCACATTGGGGATCCGTTATGCGGTAACATCGGGAAATTGGAATTCATCCATCTGGGCCGCTTCGCCGGGAGGCGCAGCCGGATCAGCATCGGTTCCGACATCACTCAACAATATCGTGGTGAATGCCGGAATAACGGTAACGGTCAATTCTGCAACGGCTGATTGTCGGTCAATCTCTTTCGGATCGACTGCGTCGAAATTATCCTTAAACATAGGAAGTGCGTTGAATGTGTACGGAGACATCACATTGTTCGATGCAACTCATACAGCGGTTTCAACGATGGGAGCGAACAGCAAGCTCATCTTCAAAGGAAGCGCTACGCAAGTGATGCATCAATGGAGCACATCGGCATTCTCCACATCATTCAATTATATCAAAGTTGATAAGAATGGCGGGAAAGTAACGACGGACGGTACGAACATGCGGTTCGGTATCGGTGATACGCTCGAAATCCTCAACGGAACATTTGAAGTAGCCACGACCGATGATATTGAATCGCGGAATGCAGCGGGCTCGGCGACGTCATTCACTCTCATCGTCCGTTCCGGCGGGACATTCAATCTTGCAGGCGGTGCCTCTCATATCCGCCGCGCATCGAACAACACACTCGAGGCAAAGAGGATCGGCAAAGCAGTGATCTATGGAAACGCGACCATGCGTTCCACATCGTCCAACGGATTGAATTTCAATGGTATCGATGTCGAATCCGGCGGACGACTTATCCTTGCCAGTTTCAGTAACAGTTCAACGGAGAATTTCAATCCGGGCACGGTTATTATAAAATCCGGCGGTGAAGCGGAAGTTCAAAGCACCGCACCATTCTGGGAATCGACCACCGGATCTGTGAATCTTCAGCAGGGAGGACGCTACATCGTCTATGCCGATCCGACGAATGCGTTCCCTTCGTTCTCGTTCACAAACAATGGGAAAGTGATCTATAACGGGACATCAGCACAGACGGTCAAGGACATGAATTATTCCTCCCTCAGTATCGCTGCGGAAGGGGTGAAGAGTTGGACACCCGGGACTGCACGTACGGTCACGGATACACTGGAGATCACGGATGGAACATTGATGCTTGCCTCAACGAATCAAACCGTTTCCGTGCAGAATGTCCTTCGTCTCAATGACACGATCATCACCGGATCGAACACACTTTCGCTCGGCACATCCGTTTCGAACCGCGGCACTCTTTCCTCCGGATCGGGGATCATTGTCGGAAAGTTCCAGCGCTGGTTCACCACCGCCGTGACGGATTCAACGCTCTTCCCGGTCGGAACATCAACAAAATTCCGTCCTGCTGCCGTCAGTTTTTCCGCGTCACCTTCAACGGGAGGAACATTGACCGTTCAATTTACCGATGCGCAGCCTGGTTCTGCCGGACTCCCATTGAATGATGCTGGAACGTCCATCGTCAATGTCAGCGACGATGGTTATTGGACTGTCACGGCAGCAAATGGATTGACCGGCGGAACCTTTTCGGCGGCATTGTCCGCATCGGGATTATCCGGTATTTCTGATAGGTCCACACTCCGGATCATCAAACGTCAGACGGCAGGGAATTGGACGCTGAACGGCACTCATGCCGTCGGCGTCGGCACGAACAGCGCTCCGACAGTCCGCCGATCAGGCATGAACGGATTCTCAGAATTCGCGATCGGTTCTTCAACGGACAATCCTATGCCGGTAGAACTTGTGGAATTCTCGGCAACAGCAAAGGATCTTTCCGTGATTTTACGTTGGGGTACCGCGACGGAGAGTGGAAATGTAAGCTTTGAGATACAACGGACGAGGAATGAACAATGGTCCACGATCGGTTCTGTGAATGGTCACGGCACATCGCAGGATGCTCATCAGTACGGATTCACGGACAAACTGAATGCCGGCGGCATTTATCACTACCGGTTGAAGCAAACTGATGTGAACGGATCAGTGGAATACTCATCGGAGATCTCCGTCATCGTTGGTGCAGTACCGCGTGAGTTGAAACTATATCCGAATTATCCCAATCCGTTCAATCCGTCAACTACTATCCAGTTCACTGTTCCGAAGGACGTCATTGCTCGATTGTCGGTATTTAATGATCTCGGTCAGCGCGTTGCGGAATTGTTCAACGGACAGGCAATTGCCGGTACGATGCAGCAAGTGATCTTCGATGCATCGTCATTGCCTAGCGGATTATATTTCATCCGGCTGAATGCCGGTCCTTCCATCCGCACATCGAAAATGATCCTGTTGAAATGATCCTATGCCTATTGAATTGATCATATTGATTTCCATGCTCGCCGTCTTTGCCGGCGGTGTCTTCTGGCTGAAACTTCCTTCCGGTGTTGCAATGGCGGCGGCTTCCGTTACTGGTGCACTGGTCGGCGGACATGGGATACCGGTCCGTCATCTTATTGAAGGAACGTTCGGATATCTTGATGCTGTGTTGATCATCTCAACGGCGATGATCTTTATGAAAGTGGTCGAAGCGACCGGTGCGCTCGGCACCATCAGTTACGGAATGATAAAGTCATTGTATCGTTCTCCATCGCTGCTCATGATTTTGGTGGCGTTCTTCGTGATGTTTCCTGGTATGCTCACCGGACTCTCATCGGCGTGTATCCTCACTACCGGCGCTCTCGTTGCTCCTGCGCTCGTTGGCATGGGGATCCCGGCCGTCTCTGTGGGAGCGTTCATCGCCATGATGGCCGTCTTCGGAATGATCGCACCTCCCATCAATATTCCGGTGATGATCATCGGCGGAGGTGTGGATATGCCCTATGTGGGATTCGAACGGCCGCTCATTTTTTTGACATTCCCGCTGGCCATCGTAACGGCATTGTATTACCGTTTCCGCTTCATCAAAAAGATCGATGTGAACGACGTCCTTGCGAAACTCCCGCAATCGGTCTATCAAAAACATGGTATGAAACTGTTCATACCGATCCTGATCGTGGTGGGATTGATGGTCGGTGTGCGATTTGCTCCGGACATCATTCCTGATCTCGGTATTCCGCTCATCTTTATGATCGGTGCAGTGGTGGGATTGAAGTCAGGAGAGAAGGTGAATGCGGTGATGGTAACAAGGATGGCGATCCGTGAATCACTTCCTGTTCTCGGAATTCTCGTCGGCGTAGGGATGTTCGTTCAGGTGATGACGTTGACTGGTGTGCGCGGATATCTTGCCCTCGGAGCTCTTCAGCTGCCTCCGGAACTTCTGTACCCCGGCATCGCTCTCATTATGCCTGCAATGGGTTCGGCGTATGCCGCATCATCGGTCATCGGCGTGCCTGTCCTGTTCGTTTTCCTCGGTAGGAATGAGATCGTCGTAACATCGGCGCTATCACTCATTGCCGGACTCGGAGATCTGATGCCGCCTCCGTCACTGCTGTGTGTCTTTGCCGCACAGATCCTCGGCATTAAAAATCATTTTACCATATTGAAAGCGGCGGTCGTACCGATCGTCATAGCACTGCTCTTCAGCATTCTGACGATCGTGTTCGCCGCAGATATCGGTTCATTGTTGAAATAGGAGGAATGATGATGTTTTACACATATATCATGATCTCAACATTGGTCGCGGCGGCGATCCTCACGGAGTTGTTCCGGGAAAAGAACTGGAAGAACCAGCTCGCAATGGTCATCATTCTTATTCCGCTATTGCTGCGCATCGTTCAAATAAAATAATATGCAGAGACATCATTATACGGCAATAGCCTTCTTACTCATCGGTGTGATCTTCTCCGCAATCGCATCAAAGGATTTTCTTTCCATGCGCGATGCGGATGTTCTGCATCCATCATCGTTCATGACCACAACGGGAATGCTGAGCGACTACCTTCCTGAATTGAAGGATACACATGGTGACACACGTGTCTATTATTATGACAGCGGAAATCCCGGTGCCACGGTACTTCTCCTCGGCGGTACACATCCGAATGAATCGGCCGGCTTCATCGCCGCAGCGGTTCTGGTGGAGAATGCGCATGTCACGAAAGGAAGATTGATCGTCGTTCCGCAGGCATGCGCCAGCGGATTTACCGCGACCGACCCGCTCGAAGCGTGTCCGACACATTTTACCATCACCACTCGGGGTGGACCAAGAACATTCCGCTATGGTGCTCGTGGCGGAAATCCTCTTCATCAGTGGCCCGATCCGCTCGTGTACCGTCACTTCCCGTCAGGACAGCAATTGTCCGGCATGGAGAGTAGGAATTTGAACCGTTCGTATCCCGGCAGACTGAACGGCTCGTTCATGGAACGGAACGGTTTTGCATTCCTTCAATTGATCAAAAAAGAACGAGTGGATGTGGCATTCGATCTTCACGAAGCCGCCCCGGAGGTGATGATCATCAACGCCATCATCGCACACGAAAAAGGGAATGATATCGCAGGAAATGCAGTCCTTAATCTGGAATTTGAAGACCTGAAATATTCGCTGGAGATCTCTCCGAAGAATTTTCACGGACTCAGCCACAGGGAGTGGGGTGATTCCACCAATACGTTCGCATTTCTGATGGAAACAAGCAATCCAAGTCAGGGACGGCTTCGAGGCGTTACCAGCGAAGCATTGGTCGTTGATGGAAATGATCCGTTCTATAGGACTGCCGCAAAACTGGAGAATGTCCGCATCACCTACGATTCCACTGGCGAACCGCTCTCGCTCCGCGTCGCGCGGCATTTGCAGGGATTCAAACGACTCGTTGAATCGTATAACGAATCACATCCGGAGAACAGCGCTACGATAGAGGATATTCCGGAGTATAACGTCGTAGTCGTTGATGGAGTGGGAAAATATCTGAAATAGGAAGCAATCATTCATCTACATTAATTCAGGAGCACCAGCTTATGAAATTCATCCGTTCATTGATCATCATCGTAATCGTTGTATCCGTGCTAACACCGCTTCATTCACAATCCAAAGAGAAATTTGAACAGCCTATCCTCATCACATCCGCCGGACAATCCGCCGATGTAACGATGGCGGCGATGCTCTGTAAAAAGGTCAATCTGAATGCGAAGGCGGTCAATCGTGCGACTGCTGCCGATGTGAAAGATGCAAAAACGCTGATGATCGTCCCCGGATTCAGTTCGAAAGGACTCGGTGCCGCAGGGATAAGCCGCGAACAGGAAATGGACAGGGTTAAAGAAGTGATCGCCGCTGCTCAAAAACAAAAGATGAGGATCATCGTCCTTCACATCGGCGGAAAACCGCGCCGCGGACAACAGTCCGACGACTTCAACAAATTGTGCGCTGAAGCTTCTCAATATATGATCGTCGTCAAGCAGGGGAATGACGACAACTTCTTCTCCGATATCGCAGCTTCCAAGAAGATCGGACTGGACCTGGTGGAAAAGATCGCTGAAGCGGCAAAACCACTTGAAGCATCATTCACAAAATGACCACTCTCCGCACAGCATAGTGGATTATCCAAAATATTCTACCGAAAATAATTATGAGAAACTCACGATCGATCCAGCAACTCTTCATGTCATTTCTGCTTGCCGTTGTTTTTTTGACCGCTCAAAACGGCAGCGTCGCATCGAAAGGTGAAGTCGCCATCGGTAAGGACGGGATGGCGACCACTGCTCATCCTCTTGCATCGAAAGCGGCAATGGAAATGCTCCAGCGGGGCGGTAACGCCGTGGATGCAGCTGTTGCGGCGGCATTCGCCATCGGTGTGGTGGAAACGGACGGATCCGGACTCGGCGGCGGCGGAGCAATGGTCGTGTATCTGCAGAAAGAGAAAAAATCTATCTTCATCAATTATTATCAGCAGGCATCCGAGAAGATCACTGAATTGGATTACAATCCCGCCACCGATAACAAGAGCGCGAAAGCGATCCTTGTTCCGGGAACCGCAGCAGGATTGACCGCTGCGTTGGAACGGTACGGTACATTGCCGCTCGCTGATGTTCTTGCTCCCGCCATCCGGTACGCCGAAGAAGGATTCCCTTTGGATGAAACTCTGTCCAGTATCATCCTGGATAATAATGAACTCCTCCAAAAATATCCTTCCACCGCCAAGATATATCTTCCGGAAGGATTTCCGATACAACAAGGTGAGATCCTGAAGCAGCCTGAACTGGCGAATACACTTCGCCGCATCGCTCAGTATGGAAGGAACGGTTTCTATGAAGGTCCGGTTGCCGAAGAGATCGTCAAAGGTGTTACGGAGAACGGCGGTAAGATCTCGCTGAACGATCTGAAGAACTATCAGGTCGTGATTAGTGAACCGGTGAAAGGGACCTATCGCGGATATGAGATCCTTTCCGCCGGCGCTCCGCAGTCCGGAGCCTCCATCATTCAGGCGATGAACATGCTGGAACTTGCCGATGTGAGACAGATGGGACATTTCTCTTCATCAGCGAATACAACGCATCTGCTGGCGGAGACGATGCGGCGCGTATATGCGGACCGTACAGCGTTCATTCAGGATCCGAGATTCGCCTATGTGCCGACGAAAGGTCTAGTGTCAAAGGAATATGCTGAACTGCGGTACAATGATATCAACATGTCCACCGCTGAGCCGAGCGAATACCGAAAAACGAAGACCGGCAATCCGCTGCCATTCGATGGGGCATCACCGGATCGCACAAAGAGGTCCGTGAAAAAAGAATCGGTCAGACAAGATCGTGATGATGTTGATGATGAACGTTCTTCCTACAAGCGTGAATCAGATCCATTCGACAACTGGGGCAAGAAGAAAAAAAACAGATCGGATGAAACGATACGTGAGGAGAAGGATGAACGCACTGTACCGGATTCCGACGGAAAGGTGAAGGATATGGATGAACCCGAACGGAAAGAGATCGAATCATCCTCACTTTATTATGATGATGTCATGAGATATTTCTCCGCCAATGTCCCGATTGCCGAACCTCCCGTACTGGAAGGGGATGGACATACGACCCATCTCTCCGTTGCCGATAAGTTCGGTAATGTCGTCTCATTGACGCAGACCCTCGGAACCTTCTTCGGTTCAGGACTGACCGTCGCAGGTGTGATGATGAACGGCTCTCTCTCGAATTTCTCTACGACATCCGCCATCAATTCCATCGAACCGAATAAGCAGCCGCGCAGTTCCATCGCACCGACCATCATTCTGAAGGATGGCAAGCCGTTCATGTCCGTCGGATCGCCAGGCGCTTCACGTATCGTCGCCACCATCATTCAATTGATCGTGAATGGGATCGATTTCGGGATGGATGCAGGCGAGAACAACAAAGCTCCCAGGTTCTTCTGTCAGAAATTCGACGATTATCTCCACCTGGAATCACGCTTCACAAACGAAGTGAAGGAAGGATTAAAGAAGAAAGGTCACACGCTCCGTGAACACGGTGATTTTGACCTTTTCTTTGGGGGAGCGCAGATCATCATGATCGATCAGACAACCGGAACATTTTACGGTTCCGCTGATCCCCGCAGAGGCGGAGCGGCCATCGGTGATTGAGCACCATTCTTCCACGCGATCGTTTTAATAGACGACACGAAGTCACACTCCATTGATTTGCAGTGTGACTTTTTTGTATGTTGAATCGAGATACATTTTATTTATAGCACAGTCCTATCAGTTCAATGAATATGGTCATTCTTTTCACCATCCTTGTGATCCTGTTGCTGACCATCGAACGATATCTCATCGAACGCCGCGTCCGATCCATCCCCATTCGAATACATGTGAACGGCACACGAGGGAAATCGAGCATCACCCGTTATATCACTGCAATTCTTTCTCACGCACAATACCGGACATACGGTAAGATCACCGGGGTCGTTCCCTCGCTCATTCATCCTGACGGCACGCACACTCCTGTCCGGCGAAGAGGGAAGGCGCGCGTTCAAGAACAATTCTCGATCCTTTCCGCTGCTGCCAAAGATCAAGCTCAGGCGTTGGTCATGGAATGCATGTCCCTTAAACCTGAATACCAAAGGATAGAATCCCGTTTCATTCGTCCGACAATCACCGTCCTGACCGCGATAGAGGATGATCACCGCGAAGAGATGGGAGGAACGGATGCCGAACAAGTCGCAGCGATCGCAGAGAGTATTCCTGAGAATGCCGTTATCATTTCGTGTGATACCAAACATTTATCCGTATTGCAAACGATCGCTGAGACGAGACAAAGTCGTGTGGTCATTGCACCTTCCCTCAACGCTTTTCAAATAGCTCAATTGCCCAAAGGGATGTTTGCCGACAACGCCGCTCTCGCTGTTGCCGCCGCCGTGCAGGCGGGAGTGGATGAACGGACAGCCTATTCGGTGTTGATGACATTCCAACAGACCGGGGAGTGCACAGAATTACAGATCAATGATATACCGGTACGGTTCATCAACGGATTCGCCGTCAATGATGTCCCGTCCGCAGACCGTTTCATGCAGTATTGGAAAAACGGAAACTCTGAGAATGAGACGATCATCATACTGAATACTAGGAACGACCGTCCGCTTCGGACAAAAATGTTTGCACAATGGTGTTCGGGATTGAAGAACATCCGTCAGATCTATATCACCGGGGATCATTCATCGTATGCGCTTAGGACTTTGCATGGGATGAACACAGTGTGCACGGTCCTATCCGGTGATGACCTTACCTCACAAGTCACAGATGCGATCGTCCGGCCGACGGATATCTTCGGTTTCGGGAACATCGCCAGTGACGGCTTTCATTTTATAGAACAATTCTTAGCACGGAGCGTATCGAACCAATGGTAGTGGAAACCCTCTTTATTGGATTGATCATCGGTTTCATCTTCTATGAAATGACCGGCATCTCTCCGGGCGGTGTGATCGCACCTGGGTATTTTGCCCTGTATGTCCATCAGCCGAATAAGATCGTCATGACGATCATCATCGCGTTCATCGTCTGGGGCCTGCTGGAAGTTTCTTCGCGTAATCTAATTGTCTACGGCCGGCGAAAGTTACTCTTAGCATTGTTGCTCAGCTTCTCGTTAAAATTGATGCTGGATCAATGGATCCAGCCGTTGCAACAGCTCCCGTTCGATCTCCAATCCATCGGCTACATCATTCCCGGACTCATCGCCAACGAGATGTGCCGACAGCGGTGGATACCGACCGTTTCAGCGCTCGCTATTGTCACAGCGATCATCTTCTTTACGTTGAACATCCTGCAGCCGTTCATCTGATCGCATGATTCGACGCCAAAACATATTCCTGATAATATTCGGTGCCGTATCCGTTGCACTCATCGTTCTTTCGGGTAATTTGTTCACAGAATCTTTACCGGTAAAGAATTCGGAGAAAATGCGCCGGGCAGAAGATCTTGCACGGAACTGGATGAACATCATTCGGCAGGAGAAAGAATCCCGTCATCTCATCTCTCATGAAGCGCATCACTTTCCGTCGGAAGCGCTCCTCGGTGAAGAAATGACGGAACTTACCACAACGCTCGGCTCGCTGGAAGCGAAACGTGTCTCCGTCAATCCGCAGTTTGCAGCACTTGTCGTTTTATGGATCACCGAACTACAGTTGGATTCCTCCGATGAGGTGTTGGTGGCATCCTCCGGTTCTTTTCCGGGATTGATGGTTTCAACACTCGCTGCGTTACAAACAATGAACCAGCGTACGCTGTTGATGACATCCCTCGGCGCATCGACGTTCGGTGCCAATCAGCCTTCCATGACCATCCTTGATATCGAGACACTTTTGGAAAAGAAGGGAGGTTTGCGGTACCGGTCCCGTTTGGTCACCTACGGATGTGATGATGATAACGGTGTTGGATTTTATGACGGTGGAAAAGAGGCCGCGGATTCTTCTGCAGCGAGAAACAATATTCAATTGTGGAAACCGGTCGATCTGTCGCATTCTATTCAGGAACGGCTCCGCATTGCAAAAGAACATCATATCACTGCGGTGATTAATATCGGCGGAAATCAGGCGATGCTCGGGAATTGCGTCCACGCATCCTCGATCCCGAATGGACTCCATCGGTCGCTCACCTCATGTCTCCATGAAGACCGGGGAGTGCTCCTGCATCTTGCAGAAGCCGGCATCCCCGTGATCCATTTCTTGGATATTAAAGAGCTCGGACTACGAAACGGAATAACGGATTCGTTCGATATCTCTTCCGCATTGTATCATTCGCGCACGACGGGTCGGTCTGTTTCCGCCGTTGCCATATTGCTACTGGTCGGAATGGTATTTTGGTTGCGGCGAATAAAGAAATGATATTGCGCGAATTGTGAGTTCTTTGTATATTGATGTAAGCAATTGAAAATATCATTGTGTGTTATTTGTGAGTTGTTAATTTATTAGTGGTCAGTTCCGGGAATAATTTCATAATATTCTCGATCGAATACATTGCCGGGGTGGCGGAATTGGTAGACGCGCTGGACTCAAAATCCAGTTTCCCTTAAAGAAGTGCCGGTTCAAGTCCGGCCCTCGGTACAACAACAAAAGTCATTCGGCAAACGGATGACTTTTTTTATTTCCTATTGAAGGAGGTTTAGCGTAACTTTTTACTGTTGGATCAAAATAACTTTGATGAAAAATTCAATAGTATCTCACTTACGCTGGCTGCTTCTCTTTCCGTTCCTCTGCGCATCAGCACAGACAACGTCTACCGTTTCTGTTGAATCATTCTCCGTTCCCGCGAATACCAAGACATTCAACGTCACACTCTCCAAGAACTTCATCATCAATTCCACCATCAGGGCAGCGATAAAAGGAAGATTCGTAAAGG
>JBMOHT010000010.1:0-48911 GCA_049317705.1 Bacteroidota bacterium
GAATCCCAGGCTCACCGCAAGTGATTGCTCAATTTTTTTGAGCAATTGTTGTTTTAAAGCTTGTTTTTCCATCCCTCCATTGAATGTTCTTGTGTTTGATCTTCCAATGATTTCTCTGTGCCCTCTGTGGCTCACTTCAGCAACTATATCAGCCGTCACATCGTTTTACATCCTCAGAATCACCGTTGCCTTTCGCCCAAAATACTTTTACTATCATTCCACAACCTCATTTCACCTCCAATATTTTCCTATCCGTATGAAAACCATTTCGTTCGTTGTTCTGTTCATTGTCTCATTTCTTTATTCACAGCAGCAGCTGCAGATCGTCGCAGTTACTCCCACAGGAGCGGTCGCTTCCGTCGATCAAGTTGACGCCATAGCAGTTACATTCTCTGAGCCGATGACTTCGCTGCAGGCGGTCACATCGGAACAGAGAACGGGATATATGACATTCTCACCGGCTGTCTCCGGAAAATTCCGGTGGCAGGGGACATCGACGTTGGTCTTTACACCGGACAAGCGACTCGCACGGGCGACGGCATATGTTGTTTCCATTCCCGCAGGGATCCGTTCCGTCTCCGGGAAAAAATTGGAGGAAGCATTCGAGTGGAGATTTGTCACTCCAGCTCCTTCTATTGTTTCGGTAGAACCAGCAAACGATCAGAACACCGTTGAACTCGATCATTCGATCATGGTGCAGTTCAATCAGCCGGTCAATCCATTCGATGTTGCGAAGTATATCTCCGTTGAAGTACGTGAGAACGGTGCTTCGACGTATCCCGGATTCAAAACCATGTGGAACGGAAAAGGGGATACGGACAGGGTCTTCATCCGCACGGAGAGATCGTTCCCGTATCAGGCAACGGTCACCGTGAAAGTGAAAAGCGGAGTGAAAGGGAAAGAAGGTCCATTATCGATGAGCACGGATTACCAATTCCAGTTTCGCACCATCAATCATCTGGCATTCGCGGGGATCGTCGGAGGTGAGTTCGTCACACCGGGACATTCATTGAGACTTTCCTTTACGACACCCGTGTATGAAAAAGATCTCCTCTCGCATCTGCGCTTCACTCCGTCCGCACCGATCACGGACAGGGATTATTATTCGGACTATCCAAGCATGGAATGGTATGTGAATCTTGAACTCCTTCCGGAAAGAACATATAACGGCATCATCCTTCCGGGAATGTCGGACCGGTTCGGACAGACGATCAAAGACACCGTGAAATTCTCGTTCATCACCGATGCATATTCTCCGTACTACAGCATGCCGACAGGCATCGGTCTGTTGGAAGCGTATGCGAATCGAAGGATACCAATCTCTACCGTGAACATCGAGAACTTTGAACTCAAAATGGGAAGGATCGATCCGGAGAAATTGATCGCGCTTCGAAGGAACTTTACATCGTACGGCGATCTTGTTACAGTCCAGAATGGAAAAGAGTTCCAGACACCGGAGTCGCACGCCAACGACAAGTATTTCACATTCTCCCGTTCCGTGAAACCGAAAGCGAAACGGAACACCGTCGCATATTATTATGCAGGACTCGATACCGTCCTCGGTAAAACAAAATTGGGAACGGTGCTCCTGTATTCATCTGAACGAAATTCATTCTATCAGACACTGGTGAATGTGAGCAACATCGGTGTCACCGCGAAGTTCTCGCCGGTGGATATTCTTGTGTGGACGACGAAACTGAAAGATGCGTCTGCCGTCGCCGGTGCGGATGTTGAGATCAGGAACGACGACAATGCGGTGCTATGGAAAGGGAAGACAGGAAAAGACGGGACAGTGAAAGCTCCGGGCTGGGGAAAACTGGGCATCAACACTGAACGGACATCCGATGAATACGATGAAGATTATTATTCCCGCGTTGACCGTCCGCATCTTTGGGTCTTTGTGAAGAACGGAAATGATTTCGCGTATTCCAGTTCAACGGATGAAAGCGGGATCGATCCATGGTCGTTCGATATCAATTATGAATGGAGTCCTTCGGTCGAGCGGGTTCAGGGTTCTCTCTTCTCCGACCGCGGTCTGTATAAAGCGGGAGAGAAGATCGATCTGAAAGGGATCATCCGTAGTCTGAAGGATGGACGGTGGAATGTGCTCAAGGGGGACAGCGTGCGCGTCTCGATCAAGAATTCGAGGGATGAAGAGATGCTGGCCAAAGAATTGACGCTTTCATCATTTGGTTCGGTGAACGCATCGATGGAATTTCCATCCAATGCTCCGATGGGATATTACTCCGCGAAGATCGAATTGAAGATCAGGAAGGATAACGCATTCCGCTGGATGACGGTCGGTTATCACTATTTCCGATTAGAGGCATTCCGCGCCGCAGAATTCGACGTGACAACGGTGCTCGGGAAAAAGAGCTATATCGTCGGCGATTCGGTGGACGGAGTGATCTCCGCAAAATATCTCTTCGGTGCCGCACTCAAGAATGCTCCTGTCCGCTGGAGACTCACCGTGTCGGGCGATGAATTTGAACCTTCCGGATTCGACGGATATTATTTCTCTCGCATCCGATGGCTCTCCCCGTATGACCGCTCGCATTACCGGGAGTTACAGAATGAAGAATCGACTCTCGATGAGTTCGGCAATCTTCAGATCGCTTCACGATTGGTCGTGGGTGAGATCCGCTCCACTGCATCGCTCATGCTCGAAGCAGATGCAACATCACCTTCGCGGCAAGTGATCTCAGGCCGTACATCCGTTACGATCCACAATGGTGAATTCTATCTGGGTATCGGACAAAACAGCACGTTCGTAAAGAAGGATACTGCCGTCGCATTGAAAGTGATCGCCGTAACTCCCGAAGGAGCGTTCGTTCCCAATGTTCAGGTAAAAGTGAATGTTTATAACCGTATCTGGAGTTCTGTCCGCCGCGCAGAAGTGGGCGGACGGTATTTCTGGGAATCGCATGTGGAGAATATCCCGGTCGATTCCGCAACCGTGACCACAGGAACGCAGCCGGTCGAGTTCTCATTCGTTCCGAAGGATCCCGGCTTCTATTATACCGAAGTGAATGCGGTCGATCCCCGCGGAAATGAGATCTCCGCCAACAGTTATTTCTATGTGACCGGATCAGGATATGTTCCATGGGAACGGACCAACGACGACAGGATCGAATTGATCTCGGATAGGTCCAATTATAAACCGGGCGACGTTGCACATATCATCGTCAAGAATCCGTATGAGTCCGCTGATGCATTGGTCTCGGTCGAACGCGAGGGGATCCTGACGCACTTCACAGTGAAAGTGAAAGGGAGTGCACCGCAGATCGATATCCCTATCAAGAACGATTATCTGCCGAATGTCTTTGTCTCTGTAGTCCTGCTGCAGGGACGTGTCGACAGTATCGCGGCGACTAAAGAATCGGACATCGGCCGGCCGTCATTTAAAATGGGCTACATCAATCTCTCCGTCAGTCCGCTGGAGAAGAAACTTTCGGTGAAGATCGAAACAACGAAGAAGGACTATCGTCCGGGGGATTCGGTGGAAGTTTCCGTTCTCACCACACTCTCAACAGGGAAACCGATCTCTTCCGAAGTCGCATTGAGTGTTGCGGACCTTGGCGTTTTGAATTTGATCGGATACCGTCTGCCGGAATTGTTCGACGAGTATTACCGTCAGCGCGGACTCGCAGTCAGCACCACGGAATCAAGGGCGCATCTTATTGAGCAGCGCAACTTCGGCGAAAAAGCGGAAGAGGTCGGCGGCGGCGGCGCGGCAAAGATGTCCGCTCAATTGGATGCGGACGGTGTGCGGAAGGATTTCCGTGCTTCAGCTTATTGGAATCCATCCATCATCACCGATGCAAAAGGAAAAGCAGTGATCAAATTCAAACTGCCGGATAACATCACGGGATTCCAATTGATGGCCGTTGCTCACACGCAGGAATCGGAATTCGGATTCGGCGAGAACTCCATCACCGTCAGCAAACCGCTTCTGCTGCAGCCGGCGTTCCCGCGGTTCGCGCGTGTCGGCGATGTGTTCGAAGGGGGAGTTGTTGCGCTCAATTATTCGGACCGGGAAAAGAACGTGAAGCTCGTCTCAAAAGTGGAAGGCGTTGTCAGCGAAAGTCCCGACACCGTTCTGGTCGTGCTGAAACCCGGCGAATCGAAAGAGATCCGCCTGCGGCTGAACGCTGTGAAGATCGGAACGGCGAAATTCACTTTCCGTGCTTACACGGATGATGATTACGACGGGATGCAGTGGTCCATTCCTGTTCAGGTCCCAAGGATCCGCGAAGCGGCGGCAAGTTCCGGTTCAATCACCGAAGCATCCGCTTCGGAGAAGATCACCAAACCGACCGGCACATTTGAAGACCTCGGCAGTTTTGATGTTACGGCCTCATCAACACAATTGGTCGGACTCCAGAACAGCGTTCAATATCTTTTCGAGTATCCGTACGGATGTCTTGAACAGAAGATGTCCCGCATCCTTCCGATGATCATCGGTGAGGATATGGTGAGATCATTCAAACTGGAGATACTGAAAGGCAAGGACCACAAGAAAGTGGTGCAGGATATCCTCGATGAGACTCCGTTGTATCAGCAGTCCGGCGGCGGCTTCACACTTTGGAAGAATCAGTATGAGTCAACACCCAATCCGTATCTTTCCGCCTTTGCGATGTATGGACTGACCATGGCGAAACTGAAGAACTACCGTGTAGAGAGATCGGAAATGGATATGGGAATGGAATATATCCGTCAGGTGCTCACCGGCGCGGTCACTCCTCGGTACAGCTGGGAAGTGGATGCGTCGACGAAAGCTCTCGTTCTCTATGTGCTTGCGTTGAACGGGAAACCGGATTATGGATATATGGAAAAACTGTATGCGGACAGAGCAAAACTTCCGCTCGAAGCGCGTGCCTATCTGCTGCGTGCGCTGAAGAAAGCGAACGGGAATGCTGCAATGATCAGCACGCTTGGAAATGATTTCATGAATTATGTGAAATACTCACCGACCACAGCGCATTTCGAGGAACGGACCGGTAATGACTGGTGGTGGACGTTCTATTCCAACGTGAGAACCACGGCGCTGGTAATGCAGGCGTTGACGGAGACTCAGCCGACGAATCAGATCATCCCGAAAGTTGTCCGCTGGCTGCTGGACCAGCAGAGGAACGGAATGTGGAGATCGACACAGGAGAATCTCTATGTTGTTGATGCGTTGTCTTCCTATTTCGCTATCTATGAGAAGGATGAACCGAAATTCACGGCCGCAGTCAGTTTGGCCGGTCAACAGATATTGAAAGAATCTTTCGAAGGTAGAACTCTACGGTCCGCACTCGCTTCAACACCCTTCACTGCAATTCCTGAAGGGACGTCGGCACTCTCCATCTCAAAGAACGGACCGGGAAGAATGTATTACACAATGCGGTTGAATTATTTCCCGAAGGTGGCAAGTGCTGCAAACGATCAGGGCTTTGCCGTCTCTAAGACGGTCGAGTTCGTGAAGAAAGACAGCAGCGGTCATCAATCCATCGCCATTGGAACGATCGCGAAAGTCACGGTGACCATCACCACTTCGCAGGACCGTCCGTACGTGGTAGTGGATGACCCCATTCCGGCCGGTTTCGAGATCATCAATACTTCTTTCAATACAACAGGAAGTAATTTGAGTGACGGCGGATCGTATGAAGACACGTATTATTATTCCTTCAACCACAAAGAGCAGAAGGATGACCGCGCACTCTTCTTCGCGGATTATCTGCGGGCAGGGCTGCATTCCGTAACATATCTTGTCCGTGCAACTTCGTTCGGAACATTCCAGATCCCGTCGACGAAAGTGGAACAGATGTACGAACCGGAAGTATTCGGTCAGACCGCATCGGGAGTGATCACGATCCATTGAAAAAGGGATTGAAATATGGTGCGGCGGTCATTGCTGCATTGGTGGTGATCTTTATCGGGTCATTATTCGTTCCGTTGGAGGAATTGCGGTTCATCAAAGAGAATATCCATTCCGTGAAAGTGTTCGACAGGAATGGACAACTGCTCCGTGAATTCCTGAATGATGAACAAGGGCGCGGTGAGTGGGTCCCGCTCGGAAAGATCGCACAGACGCTGATCGATGCGACCGTATCCGTCGAGGACCGGCGGTTCTATTCGCATCTTGGGGTCGATCCGTTGGCGATCATCCGCGCCGTCGGTGAGAATGCTGCGTATGACGGTTCACGCTTCGGTGCTTCCACCATCACTCAGCAGGTCATACGGAATGTGTATCATCATCCCAGAACATTCGGGAATAAGATCACCGAAGCATGGTATGCTCTCCGTCTTGAACGGATGATGGGGAAGGATGAGATCCTCGAACAATATCTCAACCGAGCTCCGTACGGAAATCAGCTCTTCGGCATTCAGGCAGCGAGCAAATATTATTTCGATAAACCCGCTTCCGATCTGACCGTTGCTGAATCGGCGTTCCTTGCAGGACTCCCGAATGCTCCCACGTTGCTGAATCCATATCAGCACTACGAACGTGCCATTGCGAGGCAGCGGCTCATCCTCCGTAAACTGATCGGACTCAAGAAGATCACTCCGGAACAATCTGAGCGCGCACTTCTTCAACCTATTCCTATCGTCCTGCCGGAAAAAAAATTCAAAGCACCGCATGCTGTTGAGATGATCTACCGTCAATTGGACCGTCAGCAGGGGATAACGACTGTCCGCACATCTATCGATGCTGCCGTGCAATCCGATGTGCAGTGGATCGTGAAAGGTCATCTTGAACAGCTGAAGAACAGGAATGTAACGAATGCTGCTGTTGTGATCATGCACAATGCAACAGGTGAGATCCGCACACTGCTCGGCTCTTCCAATTATTTTGATGATGCCATCCAGGGAAAGATCAACGGTGCGCTCTCACTGAGACAACCCGGGTCATCCGTGAAGATCTTTACGTATGGTGTTGCGATGGAAGCCGGGTTTACCACTGCATCGATGATCGCGGATATTCCGACATCAATACCGAATGAAGGGGGAGACTATGTGCCGGAGAACTACGACCGGGAATATCATGGACCGGTCCTTCTGCGGACCGCACTAGCGTGTTCATATAACATCCCGGCCGTTCGTGTATTGCACTCAATCGGAGTCGATGCACTCTATCAAAGAATGAAAACGGCGGGACTCACATCGCTGACCAAAGCACCTAAGCATTACGGGTATGGACTTACTCTGGGGAATGCCGAAGTGACGCTGATTGAATTGACGAATGCATACCGTTCGGTTGCGAACGGAGGAATGCTCCTTCCTGCAAAATTATCACAGTCCGCAATAACGGTGAACGGCACACTTGCTCAGCTCGATCCGCTGCCCATCGAATCCGTTCCGCAGACGAAGGTCTTCGATCCTGAGATCGCTTATCTTCTTTCAGATATCCTGTCGGACCATTCCGCACGGCGCCCTGCATTCGGAAAGAATTTCAATTTCTCGTTCCCTTGTGCGGTAAAGACCGGTACGACGAAGGATTATAAGGACAATTGGACACTCGGATTCACCACCGAATACACGGTGGGCGTGTGGGTCGGGAATTTCGATGCATCGCCTATGCGAAAGGTATCCGGAGTGAGCGGGGCAGGACAGATCTTTACGGATATCATGAACATTCTTGCGACCAAATACGGAGCGGAAGGGAAGGAATTCATCCGTCCATCTTCATTGAAGCCGGTCACAGTCTGCGCCAGGTCCGGAATGCTGAAGGGAGAATTCTGCGAGAAAGGTCGAGTTGAATATTTCCTGCCGTCATCATCGCCGAAAATATCTTGTACAGTGCATCAAAAGTATTTTGTGCGCAATGCTTCCGGTGTGATGACATCTTCCGTCTTCGAGATCTTTCCACCGGAATATGATGACTGGTGCTCGATTGAGCAGATACCAAAACCGCCGGCAGGTTCAACGAGGATCAATGGACCTCAGCATGAGCAGACGAAGAGATCATTCTCTATCATCTTCCCGCATACCGGCGATGTGTTCAAAGTCGATCCGATCCTACGGAAAGAATTTCAGAAGATACGGGTGGAGGCGGTTGTTCCCGAACGGATGAACAACGTCCGACTGTCGGTGAATGGAACTGAGAAGCGATTCGATAAGGACCTCACATGGTGGGAATTAGAGAAGGGTGATCATCAATTCCGTCTTCTCGGTGAAATGAAAGGTAAAAGGATCGTCAGCGCTCCCGTAATGATCCACGTAGAATAATATGATGTGCACCGTTACTTGAAGTGAAGCCAAGAACTTCTTGTTTTTTAACGCTCAATTCGTATATTTAGTATATAAAATATCCTAAATAAAGAGGTTGTGTTGAAAAAATTGTTTTTTCTTCAAGTTGCTGCCGTGCTGTGGCTTTTCTGTGCTGATACAATTCCTCAAAAGAGTCCGACCAGAGTTTCTTCTATTATAGATCTTCAATCCCATCGGCTTCCCGTTCAATTGGCATCGCTTTCATTCTTTTCTGCGGATACAATTCCTGTTCGGCCGAACCAGTCCGTTGATGAGACCGATTCGACGGCTGCGGATTCGTCCGGTGAGATGAACGAGAAACAGATCGCCGAATTACTGGAACGCGCCCGCGAACACTACCTTATCGCACTGCAGGCCCAGGCGGAAGGTGATTCCATCATGTCCGCCGATGAATTCGAAGAGGCCATCAAGCATCTGAATGAAGCGAGTTATTTCCCGAATATTGAGGATAATCTCGACTTCAACGAACTGACACGCAGCGTTATTGAAGACTACGAAAAATATATCGCCACCATTGATAGTCTCGGCGAGAACAGTTCGATCTTTGCTCTTCGAGAGAAACTGAATCTCGATATTGAAAAGATCGATATCACCAATATCAACATTCCTGCATCACTCATTCCGAAAACGGAAGTCCCGCTCCACGTTAACGAATACACCAAACGGACCCTTGCATTCTTCATGGGGAAAGGGCGTGTGCATATGGAGAACTGGATCCGCCGTTCAGGAAGATATTTCCCGATCATGTCCCGCATCTTCGCTGAAGAAGGTCTCCCGCAGGAATTGATGCTGCTCTCACTGCCCGAGAGCGGATTGAATCCGACGGCACGTTCGTGGGCGAAAGCTGTCGGACTCTGGCAGTTCATGAAAGCGACGGGAGGTCAGTACGGACTCCGTTCAAATTATTGGTACGACGAACGCCGTGACTTTGAGAAAGCCACCCGTGCTGCTGCGCGTCATATGAAGGATCTCTACCGTGAATTCAATGACTGGCATCTCGTATTTGTTGCATACAACGCAGGAGGCGGATGGGTCCGCCGCGGTATCCGCCGTTCGGGATCCACGGATTACTGGGAGATGCGTGCAAAACTTCCCCGTGAGACCAGGAATTATGTCCCTCAATATATCGCTACTGCGTTGATCATCCTTCGTCCTGAAGCGTTCGGTTTCGGCGATGTGGAGAAAGAGGATTCACTTGCGTTCGAAGTATCAACAGTTGATGACTGTGTCGATCTTAGTATCCTCGCTGAATGTGCTGAAACGGATCTTGAGACCATCAAAAGTCTGAACCCTGAACTGACACAATGGTGCACTCCGCCGAATTATAAAGGATATAAACTCAGGGTTCCCGTCGGCAAGTCCGCAATCTTTGCCGAGAATTATGCGAAGATCCCTGAGGAGAAGAAATTTGATTTTGCCACTCATACCATCCGTCGCGGCGAAACGGTGAGTCAGATCGCGAACAGATATAAGATCACGAAGGCGGTCCTGCTGGAAGTGAACAAACTGTCGAAATCGAAACGGTTGAAAGTGGGAGCAACACTGGTCATTCCGATCCGTTCTAATTCTGCTTCGGCGATCGTGGAAGCACAGCGATTAAAAGAGAAACAGGATATCGAACGTGCGAACAAATTGAAAGAGGAAGGACGGAAACTTGCGGCTTCTTCGTCATCATCATCAACTCCGGTGACTGCGCAATCACCGGCACGCCCGAAACGTAAGATCGTAGTGGAGAAACCGTATGAACCCGCCGGCCGTGAGAAGATCACCTATGTTGTGAAAACAGGTGAGACACTCGGTCACATTGCGGAATGGTTCAACGTCCGTGCAAGTCACATCCGTAACTGGAACAACATTCCGTACGGCCGTCATATCTACAAAGGACAAAAACTTGCGATCTGGGTACCGGAAGAAAAATTAAAACAATACGAAGCGATCGCCAAAGGCACACCGGTTGAGAAACAGAAAGGGATCACCTCGAGTTCCAAGAAACGGACAAAGAACGAACGGAGCGGAACAGCGACCATCGGCTGGGTGAATCATAAAGTGAAGAAGGGGGAAACGCTGGAGAAGATCGCCGAAGATTATGATGTTGCGATCGCCGATCTGAAAACCTGGAACCGGTTGAAGACCAGCAGGATCAATGCCGGAGAAACTCTTGAAGTGTATTCACCGGACCAGTCCGAAGAGCCTGCCGATGAGCCCGTTGTAAAGAAAAAGAGCTCGGTGAAGTCCGCAAAAGTGAGATCCGTAACATATGTCGTGAAGAAGGGGGATACACTGGAAAAGGTCGCAGAAAAATACGGCATGACCGTGCAGGAACTCAAAAAATCGAACGACCTTCGTTCTACGAAGATCAGTGCAGGACAAAAACTGATCATTCAAAAATAAGAATGAATTGCACACAACAAAAAAACCTTGACCAGTGTCAAGGTTTTTTTGTTTTATCAAATGGTTACGCATTAGTACATCCTTGTTTTTCTCTCGAATTGAACGTATATTTTTTCAGTTAATTCATCCATTCACGTCACTGATATCGATCCTTGCTACTGCGCTTTACATCCTTTCTGACAGTTCTCCTCCTCGTATTCGGGATCGCTCCTGTTTTCGGTCAATCTCTGTATAAGACTGCGGACGATGACGGCAGCAAATACACCAATATTGGCAATATCGGCATCACCATCACGAACTTCGGCACGATAGGGAACAGATTCCTTACACGCCCGGTACAGCCGTCGGCACAGTATCCCAAAGGATCTTCTGTTGAGCATATCTCACTCGCAGGATTATGGATCGGTGCTATTTCTCAGAAAGATGGTATTGCCCATGTCTCTACCGCTGCAACGGATGTGAATCCCAGTGCCGGTCAAAGTGTGACCCTCGGGTATGAATTGACGAACGAACCGGGAGCAGGGATCAAACAACGGTCATCCTTACCGTTCGACCAGAGTTTCGATCTGAACGCTGTCTCGCATCAGGATTTCGTGATGGATTTTACGGACAAGAACCGCCGGTCTGGATCCGATACCATTCCGGAGCACACACCGCTCGGTGTGAACGTCCACCTCGAAAGCTACGCATGGAACTTTCCCTTCGCTGATAATTTTGTCCTGCTGAACTACACCATCAAGAACATCGGAACCGATACACTGCAGGACGTCTATGTGGGACTATGGGACAATGCCATCGTGCAGAATTTGAATCTTTCCGGGGCATCGATCTCGGCTCATATGGGGAAAAGTTTCCTGGACAGTCTCCGCATGATGTATACATTCGATTACAACGGCGCATTCATTACCTCAACCAACCAGCGGACCGTTACGAATACATATATCGGAATGAAATTATTGGGTTCAACACCGTTCCCGCGGAAGGACTCATCCAACGGGCAATACTATTTTAATAAGACCATCGACTCTCTCGGCGACCTCTCAAAGAATACCTTCTATAATGCATGGCAGTTCAACAGCCAGAGCAACAGTGACAGTAAATTCTGGTTCCCGCTCAACGACGATGCAAAATATCAACGTCTGAAGGCTTCACTTCCCAAAGGTCACATCGAAGCACTGAACCGCGCGAACGGAACAACAAGCAGCAACGGAACGAACGGTCAGGCACCAAGCAGTTATATCGATCTTCTTTCTGCCGGACCGTTTGCAACTATGAAACCGGGGGACAGCATCCAGGTTTCGTTCGCTATTGTGGCGGCAAAGAAATTCGGGACAGCACTCACCACCGATGATTATCTGCCGACGACTCAACTCCGCAGGAATCTTGTTTCCGGTGCCGGATGGGCGCAAAAAGCATACGACGGCGAAGATGTGAACGGGAACAACAAACTTGATCCGAACGAAGATGCCGATGGTAATGGAAAGATCACACGATTCACACTTCCTCAGCCTCCGCGTCAGCCCAAAGTGAGGACCGTTGTCGAGAATCAGCAGGCGATCATCTATTGGGATAATATCCAATCCGAAATGACACCGGATCCGATCACTCATAAGCTCGACTTTGAAGGTTATAGGATTTACCGTTCCAATGCCGGAGCAGATATCGGTACAGCGAATGATTTTCTTCTTTCCATGCAGCTGGTGGGAGAGTTCGACCGGGCCGATGACAATATCGGATACAACACCGGATTCAACAAAGTGAAATTACCTTCGCCGAAAATTTTCTCCGACGACACCACGAAATACTGGTATCGGTATCCGCCGGCGGACGATCACGTCACGAATCTGAATGGATGGCAATATCTCTACGGCATCTCTGCCTATGATCAAGGCGATTCCTCCATCGGTGTTGAACCATTGGAATCGGCAAAAGTCATCAAACGTGTCGTGACTGGCACCCTGCCGACATCCAATGCATCGGATGAGATCGGGGTCTATCCGAATCCGTACTATTCCAACGCAGCATGGGACCAGAATGGTGAACGTTCTCGCAAGATTTATTTCTACAATCTGCCTGCTGTAGCGGATATCAAGATCTATACGATGACGGGCGATCTCGTCGCCGAGATCCATCACGATGCTGCGACCTATAACGGTACAGGCATCAAATGGTTCAATGACTTCTCCGGTATCGGAGTCCCGGCACAAATGTCCGGCGGTGAACACGCATGGGATCTGATCTCGAAATTCGACCAGGCGATCGCAACAGGGCTATATCTGTTCACGGTAAAAGATGCATCGAACGGCGCAGTGAAGCGCGGTAAATTTGTTATTGTAAAATAAAGCTGTTCTATATCATAAATCACCAATTGAAGGGAAGTGCGACATGAAAAAAATTCTTACTCTATCGCTGTTTCTTGCGATGTCGTCCTTGTTGTTCGCGCAGACGTTTACGCCGACAACAATTACGGCTATCCAGCAAGTTGCTGCGGATTCACTGAAAGCTGTGGACAGTGCCGGTATCGTTACCACTGGCATCTGGACGAAACAAGCATCACCGAAGATCAATCAAAAAGTGGAAGTGGTCGGTCTCGTGAAGATCCCTCCGTATGAGATCACCTTCAATTCCGGCGGACGCACTATGGTGCTGACCGATACCGGTGCAGCAGCTGGAAAAGCATGGAGCAGCATCGTGGTTCTGTATGGTTCCGATAACACCGCAACATTGAGCGGCGGAAAATGGACCGGCGGAACATTCGACAACAACGGATACAATTCCATCAAACGCGGCGACATCATCCGCATCCGCGGAACCGTCACAGAATTCCCGACACCGCAGACGGTAAGTCTTACACAGATCGCACCGGATACGAACCAATCCGTTCTCATTCTCTCTTCTGGAAATCCCGTACCGCAGCCGCCGTTGATGAAGGTCGCTGACTTCAACACCGGACCAAATCCCGGCGGACATACGAACTTCATCACCGGTGAACAGTGGGAATCCGGTGAAGTGATGTTCACCAATCTTACCGTGAATGCTGTTGTGACGCTGAACCGCGGAACATGGCAGGCAACGGACTCCGCTGGAAATACGATCTCGATGTATGACTGGTCCACACACTGGACAATGGCCGGTGCCGGTACCATAAACGGCATTACGTATGCCGCAGCAAGAAATCCCGCACGTGATACAACGTATTTCCCGCCGGCGATCGGTTCTAAGATCGACACCATCCGCGGATATATCGCGACAGCATCAGGCGGAGAAGCAACACGCGGATTCCGTATCGCTCCGATCTTCCGTTCGGATGTGAAATTCGGTATCGTTCTGCCCGGACTGACCACACACCGCCGCACCCCCATCGTGGTTGCGAAGGATAGCGATGCAGTGATCTCCGCAAAGATCTTCAAACAGGCAGGCGGCTCCGGTATTAAGAGCGCAAAATTGGTCTATCGTGTGAACGGCGGAGCATGGGTCGAAAGCACGATGGTCGCAAAACAAGCTTCTGTCGATTCCATCTTCGGCGGACGCATCCCGAAACAGGCAGTCGGCGCAGTGGTGAATTATTTCCTGCTTGCACTCGATTCGAACTCGCAATCGACCATCCTCGCAAGCAACAGTAATGCGAACAGCGGTCAATTGACGGCGTATGATACTTCCAAAGGATTCTTCCTGTATAAAGTTCTCGACCGCACAGCACAGCCGGTCCTCACCATCCGCGACGTGCAGTCAACACCGTTCCTGAACGGCGTTACTCCGTACATGGCGGCAGTGGATTCCGTCGGCGGTATCATCACCGCTGACACAGCGAACATCCTGAAAGCAGCGCGCAGCCAGGGCGGCGCAACGGTCTACTTCATGCAGAGCGGCAATCAGCCGTTCAGCGGTGTATGGGTCGTTGGACCGGATTCCGTGATGAAGAACGTTCTCAACGGCGACAGTGTTGTTGTGCGCGGCACCATCACCGAATTCAATAACGTCACCGAGATCTTCGCTGTAACATCGGCACGTATCGTTTCACGCGGCAATGCAATTCCTGCTCCGGTCCTTCTCAAGACCGAACAGTTCGGCACAAGTGTCTCGAACGGAAACCTGAGTGCAGAACCGTATGAAGGCATGCTGGTGAAGTTCGATTCGCTCACCGTTACCTCCATCGATCCTGTGTTCAATGATTTCTATGCATTCGAAGTGAAGAACAGCACCTCCGCTATGCTCGTCGGACGTGACGGAAAGAATTCTTTCTCGAACAATCCCGCTGATACCATTCCGGGTATCTCGCTTCTCCGCGTCGGCAACAAGATCAAATCGCTGACGGGTGTGATGCATTATTTCAACGGACGCTATAAGCTGACACCGCGTACAAATGCTGACTTCGGAACAGTTACCGGCGTGAAGATCTCACGCAACGAGGTCGCACCGGAACAGTACACGCTCGGACAGAACTATCCGAATCCGTTCAACCCGACAACGAACATTCAATATGGCCTGCCGGTCTCCGGTCGCGTCACATTGAAGGTCTATAATGTTCTTGGGCAGGAAATGATGACATTGGTGAATGAAACTCAGAATGCCGGTGTCTACACCGTGAATTTTGATGCTTCGAAATTCTCCAGCGGCATGTATCTCTACCGCATTACCTCGGGCAATTTCGTCCAGGTGAAGAAGATGTTGTTGTTGAAATAAAACGAAATTCCATTCCGCCGGTGAGTGATTCATCGGCGGAATGCTACGGATGAAAAAAAATCTCTTCCATATCATCACTGCTGTTATCGTTCTGGTCTTCGCAGGAAGCTGCCAGAAGGAATTGCCGAATCAGCCGAAAGCGAATCAATCGCCGACCACGCGGTTGTGGATCACATCGGATAACACTCTGCATGAGACCGTATCCCGACAACACATCTATTTTTACGGTGAGGATCCAGACGGATATGTGACCGGCTTCCTTGTTGCTACCGGAAATTTCAAACCGGCGCTCAAGCAAATTCCTAATCCCGATACACTCACGTATTCCTGGACGACGAAGAATGATTCGACCATCTCGCTGCCGTTGCTTGCTATCCGTGACAGTTTTTGTGTGATCGTGCGTGCAGTCGATAACAGATTCTCCGGTGCAACACTCGGCATGGGTGCGGTCATCAAAGGATTCCCGAATCCATACTACGATAAAGATTCCAACGGCGTCTACAGTGCCGGCGATGTCTATTTGACGGGGCTTAACGAAGCGGTCGATCCGAAAGGGGCCATCCAGATGTTCCCGATCGTGAATACTCCTCCGAAAGTTCAATTTGCTGTGACTGCCGGCGATAATCCCATTACTATTGAACAACCCGAAACGACGATGACGGCATCATCCTTCGTCTGGGTGGGAAGTGATGATGACGGAAATCAAACGATCAAGAATTACCGCATAGCATTGAACGACACGACCATCGAATCCAATTGGTTTGAATTACCCTCAACTTCCGTTACAAAGAAAAAAGGGGAGGCGGATACGGTAAAGGTATTGTTCTATGTGAAGAGAGCGGACAGTGACATTGCCGGTTCTATCGTTGAGGCAGAGGTCTATACAGGAACATTCGGTAATCTTCAGCTCCGCGGCAAGATCAAGAATTTGAAATTGAATTCGACCAATGTGCTCTATCTGCAGGCGAGGGACCTTGCAGGTGAATACAGTCCGTCTGTGCGAATGCCGTCATCATCATCCTTGAAATGGTATGTAAAGAAGCCGCAGGGGAGGATGCTCGTGATCGGTGATTTTGCGGTGAACAGGGCAGAGGACAGGGATTGGGTCATCAACAAATATTACCGCGACATCTTCTCCGGCACTACCGTTTTGAATGGACAACTCGGCAATTATGATATTCTTGTGCTGGACAGAAATAAGACAGTGAATTATTCATTCTTCAATAATCCGGCATTCATCAAAACACTGCAAATGTATGACGTCGTCCTATGGCCGACTGATCAGACACCGAATATCACTGCTGCGCAGATCGGATTGTTCTATTACACGAATACGCTCAATGCAGAACGGAACACATACGGTCATACAATTTTCACAACGCAGTTTGCGGCAGCTCCCAGTTATGACGATCTGAAAAAATACAATGATTTTGCTCCGCTGGACAGTATCTCGAACGACGGACAGTACGGGTATAATCGGTTACCGGTGAAGGATCCTTCGACCGGCATCAATCCGAAGATCATACCGATGGCGGCAGGATATCCCGCATTGTATGCTGATTCCATGACAACTGGCGGAATCAGACTCAGCAACACAGGGCAGCATACGGCGTTCTTCAAACGTTTGTATAAGCGTACTGATTCGAAATATATCTACAAGATCGACAGTTCCCGCGTTTCACCGCCGAATTATAAAGGTGAGCTGGAGATCGGAATCATTGACAATAATAAACGGTTCGTTATGTTCGGTCTGCCGCTGCATCTGCTGAACGGTTGGGAACATAATCTGCCTCTCTTCTTCAAAAAAGTGATCGAAGACGAGTTCGGGATCCATTGATGAAAAAGAATATTCTCATAGCGCTCGTGTCCATTATGATGCTGTCGGCATTTGTGTCTGCACAGACATTGGAGAAGATGCGTGAACAGCAGCAGGCCGCCGGTCCTTCGGGGCGCATCGTCGGCCGTGTGACGGATGAGAATACAAAGGATGGATTGCCGAGTGTGAATATCCTTGTGAAAGGGACATACTACGGCGCTGCGACTGATTTTGACGGTAACTATAAGATCGAGCGGATCAAACCGGGTATCTATAATATCGACATCAATCTTCTCGGGTATAAAAGCGTTCAGTATTCCGGCATCAAAGTAGAGGACGGAAAAACCTTTGAACTGAATGTGAAGATGTCCGAATCGGTGCTTTCGCTTGGACAGGAAGTAGTGATCATCGGTGAGAAACGGTTATTCGATGTTGAAGAGACCTCAAGCAAAAAGAATATCAAGAGTGAGGATCTGACCGTTTCTGCAGTGCAGAATGTTCAGGATGTTGTGGGACTTCAAACCGGCGTTGTTCAATCCGATAATGAGATCCACATCCGCGGAAGCCGCGGGTATGAGAACGCATATCTTGTGGATGGTGTTTCCGTGCAGGACGTGCTCGGCGGTTCAGGATTTGGTCTTCAAGTGAGTCCTGAGGCCATTCAGGAAATGGAAGTGATCACCGGCGGATACAATGCTGAATACGGTCAAGCGACCTCCGGCGTTGTGAATATCACGACGAAAGAAGGAAGTGATAAATACCGCGGAGGTATTTCATACAAGACGGATAAGATCAATGGAAAGGGTTCGCGGCATTTCTTCAATACAGACATCATTGAAGGTAATGTGAGCGGACCATTGCCGCTGGTCAATTTGATCCTTCCGGGAACAGTCAGTTTCTTCGCCAGTGCTTCAGGCAATGTCACCGACGGTTATACTCGGTGGCAGGAACAGATCAGGAACGGCAGACCGACCGGTCAATACGTACCACGGACCCCCACGCAATTGAACTCCTCCATCTATCATGGAAGTGATTTTGCATTCCGTCTTGCAAACAGTTACTCCATCGCGTCGAAAGTGACGTGGAGACCCTCCGCGATGGAAAAACTCAGCTACTCGTTCAACCAATCCCTGTCGATCGATCAGAACAGCACAGCGATCAAAACGTCGTTGGACAGGGAAGAGCCGTCTCCAGGATATCAGTATGAGTTCCAGAATATTCTCGACAGCGCTCAGACATTCACGCAAATCAACATTCAGCATACGGTAACCTTCACACAAACGATCAATCCGAAATCGTTCTACGAACTCAGGTTGAGCAGTTACACCGCCCATGTCCGCGGCGATGCGAACGGGAAGGATTACCGGCAGTATACTGAACCGAAGGATATCGTCACATTCCCGATACAATACTATCGTAAGGATTCGCTTGGAAATGTCGGTGTTATCCCTGGTGACGGATTCTATGATGTCGGCAGTCCGTTCAGCTGGCGTGACCATTATCTTGAGACGTATACAGTGAAATTTGATTTCACCAATCATTTCACTGAGAAGAATAAATTCAAGACCGGCGTAGAGATGAATTTCCAGAACCTGCAGATGGTGGACATCTCGCAGCCGTGGATCAAACCGCTCGGAATCAACAACGATATCTATCAGGTAAGTCCCGCCTACGGTGCATTTTATGCGCAGGATAATATTGCCATCAGCGGTATGGTACTGAATTTTGGTCTTCGTTTTGATTACTGGTTCCCCGGAAAATTCGTGGATGATGCTGTCGCTAATCCGAATGTGAAACTCCCGTCGGATGATATCCGCAAACAGTATCAAGACCAGACATCGATGCTCTTCGGCAGGCATTGGAAAGGACGATTGAGTCCTCGTCTCGGTATCTCGCATCCTGTCTCCGATAATCAGACGCTCTTCTTCTCGTATGGACATTTCTCGAAGCTTCCGCGGCCGACGTATGTCTATTCAAAACTGACGGAGAGCAGTGCAAAATCAAGTTCACAGACGATCGGCAATCCGAATCTGAATCCGGAAACAACAGTTGCGTATGAACTCGGTCTTCGTAATCAGATCACGGAGAATGATGTTCTGACCATTACCGCTTACTATAAAGACATCTTCGATTATATCACTGCCCGTTCTGCCCGTGCAACGAACGTGCGGTTCTCGAGCGGTTCATATACGACCTATGTGAACTCCGATTATGCCCGTACACGCGGCGCTGAATTGGAATATACGCACCGGTTCAATCCGACATTCCAAACGACACTTTCCGGTTCCTATTCCATCGCAACGGGGAAGAGTTCCTCCGCAACGGAAGCATTGTTCAATATCAATACGAGCGCAGCAGAAGCCGCGATTAAAGAGAATTATGTTTCGTGGGACCGTCCGTTCCAGCTGTCGCTGACAACGAATCTGAATGTGAAAAAAGATGAACCGCTGTTCGATTTCGCTCCCGGTATCCTTGAAGATTACAATGTGTTCGTCCGCGCGTTCTACCAGTCCGGCAAACGGTACACCGAACAGGTCTTCACGCAATACAGTGCAGTGGACAATCGGCCTGAATACCGTTCATTGTCCGAGAACCCACTGCAGAAGATCGGGGATTATTGGTTCTATGTGAACATGAATATCGAGAAATACTTCAATCTCGGCTTCGCAAAATTAACGGTCAGTCTTGAGATCCAGAATATCTTTGACAATAAGAATACACAGTCGATCAATTCTGTTACCGGTCACGCGTATGAGTACGGCGATAAAACTCCGACATCCTACAACGATCCGGTCTATCCTGATCTGCAGGGGACGATCTCTCCGTTCCCGTATAATCCGTCACGCTATCTTGCACCGCGTACAGCGCGGCTTGGTATCGCATTACGGTTCTAATGATAATGAAAAGTATGAATGCACGACATATCATCATGAAACAGTTCCGCCGCATTTCGCTGCTTGCAGTGATCGCCGTACTGTTCTCCGTGCAGTCTTCGTTCGGACAGCTCGTTCCGAATCTCGGCGGACAGCGCTCCGGAATCTCCTCGTTCCAATTTCTGAAGATCGGTGCTGATGCACGCGGTGCTGGAATGGGTGAAGCATTTGTTGCGGTGACGAATGATATCTCTGCGATCTTTTGGAATCCTGCCGGTCTAACGAATACCGCATCCGATCAGGTCCTCGTATCACATGCAAATTGGCTCGTCGATATCCAGCATGAATTTGCTGCTGCCAGTTATCATCTGGATGTGAACAGCGTCATCGGTGTCTCTGTCATCTCGCTTCATACGGATCCGATGAAGGTCACAACGGAATACCAGCCGACAGGGAACGGGAATTATTTCAATTTCGGTGATATCGCGGTCGGCGCAACATTCTCCAGGAAGATGACCGACCAGTTCAGTTTCGGAGCCACAGTCAAATATGTCCGCGAAACCATTGCGGACCTTCATTCCGATGCATTCCTTGTTGATCTCGGCACGTTCTATTATATGGGACTCGGTTCTTCACGATTCTCCGTTGTGGTCTCGAATTTTGGGAATAATGTTAAACCGGCCGGATCGGTGTTGAACGGAAAGAATGTAACCGTAAGATCATTCCAGGATTTCTCGCCTCCGACGATGTTCCGCCTTGGATATGCATTCGAACCGATCCAGGATGAGATCAACCGATTGACGGTCTCGCTTCAGCTGAATCATCCGAATGATAATGCTGAGAATTTCCGTCTCGGCGGCGAATATGAATATGACAATATGTTCTTCCTGCGTGCAGGCGTTAAACGCACGATCGGTGAATCGCTCTTCGGCAAATCTACCTCCACAGCGGAGGACCTGTCATTCGGCGGCGGCGTGAAACTTCCGTTGGGTATCGTGACCGCAAACGTGGACTATGCATTTACCAACTTCAATGATCTCGGCGCAGTTCACAGGATCTCGGTTGTCATCAGTTATTGATATGAAAAAAACAACTTCCATACTCTCCATTGTCTGTGTGCTTGTGTCGCTCTCTTCGCTGCTGCTGACAGGGTGTGAGGATAAGATCGACCTGCTGCCGTTCACCAATGTATCGGTTGACGGTGCGCTCGGCGATACATCCTATGTTGAAAAAGGGACATGGTCCGGTATCTTCAACCGCCCCCGGACGATCATCTATGGTGTGGACCAGCTGTTCTATGTCTCGGATACCTACAATAATAGAATTATCATGCTCAATCAGGCGGGACAAGTGTTGAGTATCAGTAAACCGATCATGCATCCGACTTCAATTGCTCAGGATGGCCATCTTGACCTTTTGGTAGGAGCGGAGACGATCGAACCGGTGACCAAAGATACGATCGGTGTTGTGTTGAGGATCAAACTCGTTCCGGCAAACCACAATCTGCAGAACGCTGTCATCGACACTGTCTGGCGCGAGCCCGCTCGTCCGAAGCGCCGATTCGTCGGTATCGCTTCAGCACCGAATGATGAATTTTTGATAGCACGTGACGGTCCTGACAACAGTTCTCCGGTGGACCCTGATTGCAGGATCATGCGTTTCAAGTATCAGAGGATCGATTCATTGACGTATATAGATCGGTATATCACGCCGTTGAGTGAACTGCAGACCGGACAAGGTTCATCCATCACATCGATGAATCATATCACAGGAATCGCAACTTTCCCGAACAGCGCGGATTTTATCATGACGCAGCAGTCCGAGGGGATCCAGTATTCAGCGATCTGGATGGTATATTCAACGGCCGGTGATTTTCAGGGATGGCTTCCAAAGTATGATCCTTCGGTGACGACCGGTGTTGATTTTATCGCCCCGAACAGGTTCCGACAGGCATACGGAATTGGCATAGACCGTACTCGGCGTGATATATTTATCGTGGATGCTGCTCAAGACAGTATCGTAAAATTCAACAGCCGCGGAAGATTCAAACCTGAGTCTTTTGGTGCGAAGACCTTTGGTATCTCATTGAAGAACCCCGGCGGTGTCGCTGTGGCGGAAAACACTTTATATGTTTGCGACACGGACAATAATCGCATCGTTCTGTATCGTCTCTCAACGGATAATTAATTTGTAGGACGAAGCGTTGCTTCGTCCTTGTTGCTTTTGAGCACTTGGATTTATTCTTGGAAATTATTTAAAAGTATAGGAAATTTATTATTCACTTTTCTCAGGACAAACCTCACCGTTTGTCCTTTTTTATTCCATGAACATCGTCATCTTCAGCGGTGCAGGACTTTCCACCGAAAGCGGAATCCCGACTTTTCGGGACAGCGGTGGATTATGGGAACAGCACAGGATAGAAGATGTGGCATCGCCGGCAGGATGGAAGCGTGACCCGCAGCTCGTTCTGAATTTTTACGCGAAACGGTTTGAGAAACAGTCGGAATGTTTACCGAATCCCGCTCATTATGCCATCGCCGAGCTTTCCAAACATCATTCCGTTGTGAACATCACCCAGAATATCGACACACTTCTTGAACGGGCGGGATGTGAGAATGTATGGCATCTGCACGGCAGGATCGATATGCAGAAATGTGAATATCATCATTCACTTGCATTCGAGTATGATGGTGATCTGGAGTGCACCTATCGCTCGAAAATAACGGTACCGATCAAACTTGGAGATATGTGTCCGAAATGCGGTGGTCAGCTCCGTCCTGATATTGTCTGGTTCGGCGAGCCGGTGGATATGCGAGAGGAATTCCTGATGAAGACGATCAAACAGGCGGAGATCTTTATCGGAGTAGGAACATCAGCACTTGTCTATCCCGCGGCAGGACTGCTGCCGATGTTCCGCATGACACCGGAAAAATACTTCATCGATCCTTTTCCGAATGAAGAACTGCTGAATGGTTTCACCATCCTTAAAGGTTTGGCTGGTGAACAGCTTCCTACGCTAGTGAACTCACTTCTGGACAAATGAAATAATGTGCTTTTCATTTTCAATTGTCCATTGTCAATTATCAATTGTTCCTACCCCGTATTCCTCAATCCTGCTGCAATTCCATTGATACATAAGAAGATCGCTTCTTCCAGTTCTCTCTGCTGCGCGGGAGTGATCTTCTCTGCACGGATGCGTTTCAGTAATTCCACCTGCATCAGACTCAGCGGATCGACATACGGATTCCGTAAAGTAATGGAACGCTGAAGGACAGGATTATTATCAAGGATCCCCTGCTGATCGGAGATCTTCATCACGACCTGTTTTGTCCGTTCGAACCGTTCACGGAGCAGGGAGTAGACGTGTTCACGCAATACCGCCGGTTCAACAAGATCGGCGTAATGACGAGCGATGTCGAGATCCGCTTTCGCCACGATCATCTGGATATTATCGATCATTACCCGGAAGAAATTCCAGTGCTTATACATCGAACGCAGCGCCGAGAGATTGGTCCCGTTCGTTCCGTCCAGGATACCGTCAATGCCGAGCCATCCGGGAAGATTGTGACGGCTTTGCATCCATGCGAAGACCCATGGGATCGCGCGGAGATCCTCGATCCGTTCGGTGTTCGTCCGTTTTGCGGGACGGGAACCGATCTTCATCTTCGTGATCTCTTTCAGCGGTGTTGCTTTGAAATAATAACGGACCAGTTCCGGATCGTCATACACGACTCGGCGGTAACTTCGGAAACAACCTTCCGATACTCCTGCCATGGTCTCCAGCCACTGCGGATGCTGCGCGACTTTGATCCGGTGCAGATTCGTTTTGTCGAAATACTTCAACAGCATCGCGGAAGTGGTCAGTTCTAAAGTCCGTTGCGCGATCTGGGTATGTGAGTATTTCAGCGAAATGACTTCACCCTGTTCGGTGATCTTGATCTTCCCGTTGATCGAATGACCGTTCAGCGCCATCACCGCCTGGAATTCCGGACCGCCGCCGCGTCCGACCGTTCCTCCGCGTCCGTGAAAGAACATCCAGTCCACATGGTGTTTCTTCGAACATTTCGACAATGCCCGTTGTGCTTTATACAATTCCCAATTCGACGTAACAATACCGCCGTCCTTGCTGCTGTCGGAATATCCGAGCATGATCTCCTGATGCATGGAACGGTATGTGAGATGACGTGCATAGGCAGGATTCGTGTAGAGTGATTCCATGATCTCCACAGAACCGCGCAGATCGCCGATCGTTTCAAAGAGCGGCACGATATTCAATCCGCTGTATTGTCCCTTCGCAGAGTATAATCCCGTCAACTTCATAAGGAATAAAACTTCGAGCACATCGGCAGGGGATTCGGTCATGCTGATGATATATGAACGGACGGCACGGCGGTCGATCTCTTCCAATCCTTTTTTCACTGTGCGGAATGTCGCCAACACTTCCTTCGCGGAATCGGAAAGTCCGCTCTCATTGACGTTGAATGCAACATCATCTGCAATGGCTTTCGTCAACCATTCTCTCCGTTCGGCATCATTAAAAGTGGAATACCTGACCATCGACTGTGCATAGATCTCCGCGACCGCTGCGGTGTGCACATTCTTGTGCTGACGGATGTCCAGTGAAGCAAGATGGAAACCGAATGTCTCCACATTGCGGATGAGATCATTCAGGGTGCCGCTTGCGAGCGATTCACCCTTGTTCGCGATGAGACTCTTTCGTATGAGATACAGATCGTTCAGGAAATCGTCCGACGATGCATATGCTTCCTCATTCTCGGGGAGTGATCCATCCAGCTTCTTCTTGCAGCGGAGAAGTTTCCGGTACATCAGTGCGATCTTGATCCTGTACACTTCGTCCTTGTTCCGAATGCCGGGAGGGTGGATCTCGTGGCGTTCCTCGATCTCATATGCAATAGAGGATTCAAGTTCCGGCAGTACAGAGATATTTTTCTTCGATTCGCTCCGCACCACATACAGATCATCCATCAAACGGGTATACAGGTCGAGAACAGCGTGTGACTGCCGCTTCATTGTCGCCCAGGTGACATCGGCAGTGACGAACGGATTGCCATCCCTGTCCCCGCCGATCCATGATCCGAACTGCAGGAAGGATGGGATCTTTTCCACCAGAGTCGGATATGTATCGGCCAATGCCTGTTCAAGTTCGCGGTAGAATGCAGGAATGGTATGCTGCAAGACCTGTGTGAAATAGAATAGACCGTTCGTCACTTCATCCAAAGGAGTGATATCGTAACTTCGTGTCTCTTCCGTCTGCCAAAGACTCGTGATGTTCCGTTTTAATGAGAGATGCAGTTCACTTTTCTCACTCATGAGCAGATCGTGCTGATCGAATTCCTCCAGGATCTCCCAGATACGGGAATGCTTTTCCAACACTGTCCTACGCAGCGATTCTGTCGGATGAGCAGTGAAGACAGGGGAGATGAACAGATGCGAAAGGAATCGCTGCATCTCCGCGGCGGTCACTTTCTTTTTCTTCGCAAACTGGAGTGTATTCCGCAGAGAGCCCTGAGGATAATGTGCTGGACCATTCCTTTTTTGCTCCCGCATTCTCTGGATCCGGTGGTGCTGCTCGGCAATATTCACGAGCTGAAAATAGGTTGAGAACGCACGGATCAATTTTCGCATGGAAACCGTGTTCAGCGAACGGATCTTCTTCGTCAGCGCTTTTTGGATATCGGAATTATGGGATGTGCGGTATTCTTTCGTGGAGGTACGGATGAATTCCTCCAACGTAAGGAACGGAGTTCCTTCCTGCTCACGGATCACTTCACCGAGAGTATTGCCGAGCAAACGGATGTTGGTGCGTAACGTACTGTCCGATAATGATGCCGATGCTGCAGATTGTGCTGTGGAGTTCTCTTTCACGTGTTGTTATCTCTTTCCGACTTTTTCGCTGAAGCGTTGAAGAACAATGAGGATCTCGCTGTCCCAGAATTTCCAGTCATGACCCCCGGGCATTTCATGCATCTCAAATGCGATGTTTTTCGTACGAAATGCGTTCGCAAGATCGTGTGTCAGTCCCGGCAGTTCGATAATGCCGTCCTGCGAACCGGTAGAAAGATAGAAATAGGGAAGTGAAGCATGTTCGTATCTTTGAACAAGGGAAAAAATGTCATCATTATTCCATGAATCGGTCCGTTGTGAACCGAACAATTCCCGAAGGTTGGTGGTTGATGTTCTTGACCATCGCGCAACGATAGCTGAATCGAGCAATCCGCTCGGGAATTGAATTGAGGGACTTATTCCTGCAGCAAAGATAAAAGTGCTTGGATATTTTAAACCGAATTTTATTGCTCCGTATCCGCCCATGGAGAGTCCCGCTACACCCCTGTAGAATTTTGACTGGATGGTCCTGTATTTTTTCTCAACGCCGGGGAGGATATCTTTCATGATGTGTTCTTCGTAATTAGCATCCTTCTTTAATACGGAATTCGAATACCAGCCATTCTTTCCGTCAGGACAAACGATGATCATGCGATATGTATCGGAATACCGGACAAGGTTCGTCAATTTGATCCAATTTGAATAATCTCCGCCTAATCCGTGAAGCAGATACATTACCGGAAACCGCTCCTGATTCTTCTCATAATCCTTAGGAAGGATGATATAAAACTTCGACATAGAGTTCAGCGATGAAGAATAAAGACTGTCCTCAAGCAGATTGGATTGTGCTGCTGTCCATTGGAGAACGAAAAGAAACGCAAGGATAAAGGATCTTGTCATGGAAGTACTTTTTTCTTTATCATAATGAAAGATTTCCCGCTAAACAACGCAAATTTGACGATTTACAATAAATTGCTATATTAAATAAAGTTCTATTTTCATTTTACAATGGGGAATTATGAAAAAGATCGGAATCCTGTACGGACAGGAAAATACATTTCCGCCTGCGTTCATCGAACGAGTGAATTCCAAGAAAGAAAAAGGGATCGTTGCAGAATCGGTTTCGATCGATAAGGTTGTGCAGGGGGAAGCGACCGAATATGCCGTGATCATCGACCGCATCTCTCAGGATATTCCTTTCTACCGCGCGTATCTCAAGAATGCCGCACTGAACGGAACAGCGGTCATCAACAATCCATTCTGGTGGAGTGCCGACGAAAAATTCTTCAATAACTGTCTTGCCACGAAGATCGATGTCGCTGTTCCCAAGACGGTCATTCTTCCTTCCAATCAGCATCCGCCAGATACGAACGAACGCTCCATGCGTAATCTTGCCTATCCGCTGAATTGGGAAGCGATATTTCAATACATCGGATTTCCCGCGTTCTTCAAACCGTTCGCCGGCGGCGGATGGAAAAATGTCTATAAAGTGCATAACGTGGATGAGTTCTTTAAAGCGTATAATGAGACCGGTCAATTGGTGATGATGCTTCAGGAGGAGATCACATTCACGGAGTATTTCCGCTGTTACAGCATCGACTGCAAGGATGTTCACATCATGCAGTATGAACCGCGAAATCCTCATCATCTCCGGTATGTGAAAAATGGACCGCCGGTTGAGCAGAAGATCATGGACAAGGTGAGAAGCGGCGTCCTGGCTCTGAACGAATATCTGGGATATGATTTTAATACCGTCGAATTCGCTATTCGGGATGGCGTTCCGTATGCGATCGATTTCTGTAATCCGGCTCCCGATGCTGATATACACTCGGTCGGCGAGGAGAATTTTGAATGGATCGTAGAAGCCGCCTCGAACATGGCCATCCGACGGGCGAAGGAACATCAGGCAGGGAAGAATAATCTGCGCTGGGGGAAATTCGTCACCGCATTTGCATCCGGCAAGGGACTATGATGAAATCGAAATTGTTCACACTCGGAATCGAAGAGGAATTCCAGATCGTCGATCCTGTATCACGCGATCTGAAATCTCATATCGAAGAGATCCTTGAAGAAGGGAAGATCATTCTTCGCGAGAATATCAAACCGGAGATGCATCAGTCCGTTGTTGAGGTCGGAACGGATATCTGCGAGAATGTTCAGGATGCACGCAGGGAAGTTTCCAAACTCCGAAAAACACTTTCGGGCTTGGCTCATAATAACGGACTCCGTATAGCAGCGGCAGGAACTCACCCGTTCGCCCGTTGGGATGCGCAGAAGATCACGGACCATGTGCGGTATCACGAGATCGTCGAGGACATGCAGCAAGTCGCCCGCGCGAATCTGATCTTCGGTCTTCACGTTCATGTGGGCATGCCGGACCGTGAAACGGCCATTCAGGTGATGAATACTGCCCGGTATTTCCTTCCGCATATCTTTGCACTCTCCACGAACTCACCGTTCTGGAAAGGGAGAGATACCGGATTCAAGTCATACCGCATCAAGATCTTTGAACGTTTCCCGAGAACGGGCATTCCCGACATCTTTGAATCGCTGTCGGACTATGAAGATTATATCAAACTGCTGATCAAAACGAATTGCATCGATAATCCAAAACGCGTCTGGTGGGATATCCGGCTTCATCCGTTCTTCGATACGCTTGAATGGAGAGTCTGCGATATTCCGATGCGAGTTGATGAGACCATTGCATTGGCTGCTCTGATGCAGGCGGTGACCGCAAAATTGTATAAGCTGTTCAAACAGAATCTCGGTTTCCGGATCTACAAGACACGATTATTGAACGAGAACCGCTGGCGTGCAGCTCGATATGGTATCCAGGGGAAACTGATCGACTTCGGTAAGCAGGAAGAGGTTCCGTTGACGGACCTGGTGGAAGAATTACTCGAATTCGTCGATGATGAAGTTGATGAACTCGGCAGCCGTAAAGAGATCAATTACATCCGCGAGATCCTGAAGATGGGGACCGGTGCCGACCGTCAGAAGAAAGTGTGGGAAGAAACGAAGGATATCAACGCGGTCGTTGATCTCATCATCAAAGAAACCGTGATGGGTCTTGAATAGACAATCAATCTAGGACATTACCACAAAGTCACCAAGACACAAAGATTTGAAACAAATATATAGTCATCTCCTTTGCGTCTTTGTGTCTTTGCGGTGAAAAATATTCTTTACAGAAGGAAACACTATTGAGCACTGGCATCTCGTCGATCGAATTCGACACAGCATTAAGTAACGGAGCACGTAACGCCGTCCGCGATTGTCTTCGGCTGAAACCGAACGAACGCATTACCATCATCACGGACAGGGAATGCGCAGAGATCGCTGCATCCCTCGTGCACGAGATCGAAAAGATCGGTTCGGAATACAATGTATTTGTGATGGAGGATTATGCCGAGCGTCCGTTGAAGGATATGCCGCAGACCATCCTGGATGATCTCGGACGATCGCAGGTAAGCATCTTTGCGGCTATTACGCAGACCGGTGAACTCGGGTCTCGCATCCAAATGACCAGCGTTGTGAACAAGAACAAGATCCGCCACGGCCACATGGTGAACATCAACAAGCAGATCATGATGGAAGGGATGTGCGCTGATTTCATTGAGGTGGACCGCATCAGTCAGCGACTAGTGGAAAAAGCCCGTGCGACGAAGATCATCAAAGCGAAAACTCCTGCCGGGACTGATTTTGTTGCGGAACTTTCACCGCATCTGAAATGGCTGAAGACGAGCGGCATCATCTCTCCCGATAAATGGGGAAATCTTCCCGGAGGCGAGATCTTCACATCGCCGAACAATACGAACGGTCTGTTCGTTGTGGACGGAGTCGTCGGTGACTATCTCTGCCAGAAGTGGGGAGATATTCAGAAGCATCCTCTGTTCATTGAAGTGGTTGAGAACAGGATCAAAACGGTTGAATGCACCAATAAAGAACTCCTGAAAGAGTTCATGGATTACACCCATACCGATGAGAACAGCGACCGTGTTGGAGAATTCGCTATTGGAACGAATATCGCATTGAAAAGCATCATCGGCCACATCCTGCAGGATGAGAAATTCCCCGGGATCCATATCGCATTCGGTCATCCGTATGCCGATCATACCGGACAGAATTGGGTCTCAACGACCCACATCGACTGTGTGGGACGTAACTTCGATATCTGGATGGATGATGTTCAGATCATGGAAAAAGGGAAGTTCATCTTCGAGAATTTTTGACCACTAAACCGATCCCCGTCCATTGCGGCGGGGATTCTTCTTTCTATGATCCCAGAGATACGAAAACAATTGAATGCAGAACAGACCGATGCTAAGTATCAGTCCTTCATTCATGAGCTGAATACAACCTACAAATATCCGACGGATTTCCGAACGGCCGAGACGCCGATCTTCCTGACGAAAGATGTGAAACGTCAATTGATGGAAGCATGCGATGAGATCGTTGCCCAATTGCAGACACCGGAGTTCACGAAGCATGCGTCAACTGCCATTCCTGACGGACTCTCGGTTCCCAACGAATCCTCTCATCCGACCTTTCTGCAGATCGATTTCGGCATCTGTAAGGACTCGCAAGGGAATTTTATACCGCAGTTGATCGAGCTCCAGGGATTCCCGTCGTTATATGGGTATCAGGCCTTTCTCAATGATACCATCCGAAAACATTTCCCGATACCGCCGACGTACGGCGCATCCTTCAACGGATTCGTCCGCCAGTCGTATGAGCATCTGCTCCGTGATGTGATCGTGGCCGGTTCCGATCCGAAGAATGTGGTGCTGCTGGAGATCGAACCGGAGCAGCAGAAAACGAGGATCGATTTCGCCGTGATGGAGAAAATGCTCGGCATCAAGGTCCTTTGCCTGACGAAAGTGAAGAAGCGCGGGAACAAATTGTTCTATTCGGAGAACGGCATCGATATTCCCATTGAACGGATCTATAACCGCGTGATCTTCGATGAACTGGAACGGAAGAAGATACGGTCTGAATTCAATTTATTCGATGATGTGGATGTTCACTGGGTCGGTCATCCCAACTGGTATTTCAGGATCAGCAAACATACGCTGCCTTTCCTGAAGAGCCGGTATGTGCCGGATTGCCGCTTCTTGAGTGATGTGAAGGAGTATCCGTCCGATCTGCAGAATTATGTGATGAAACCGCTCTATTCATTTGCGGGACTCGGGGTGGATATCGATGTAACAAAAGAAAAATTGGATGCGGTGAAGGACAGATCAAATTATCTGCTCCAGAAAAAAGTGGAATATGCTGATCTGATCGAAACTCCGGACGGATTCTCAAAGGCGGAAGTCCGCATGATGTTCGTTTGGCAGGAAAAACCTGTCCTGGTCAAGAATCTTGTTCGCTTGAGCAAAGGACGAATGATGGGGGTCGATTTCAATAAGAATAAGACCTGGGTCGGCTCTACCATCGCATATCACGAACCATTATAAGATCGTATGGCCAAGAATAAGACAGAGACGTTATATATCAAGAATATGGTCTGCGACCGCTGCATCCGTGTGGTGCGTGATGAACTACAGAAACTTGGTCATGATGTGCGTTCGGTCGAGCTCGGAGAGGTGCAGATCGGAAAGCATCTTTCGCAATCCGAATTGGGAAAAGTGAAGGGGATGCTCACAGAGAACGGTTTTGAACTGATCGAAGATAAGAACGCGAAAGTGATCGAAGCAGTGAGGACGGCGATCATACAATTGGTCCATCATAATCACGATAAGAGACCATTGAAAGTAAAATATTCCGAATATATTTCCCGGACAGTCGGCAAGGATTATCATTCGCTCAGCACATTATTCTCTTCGGTGGAGAACAAGACCATCGAACAATACATCATCAAACAGAAGATCGAACGGGTGAAGGAACTGCTGAAATACGAGGACCGTTCTCTCAGCGAAATAGCGGACAGTATGGATTACAGCAGTGTTCAGCATCTTTCAAATCAGTTCAAATCGGTGACCGGATTCACACCGACACAATTCCGCAGTATGACTCCTCGCACCCAAAAATCACGCCGCATTTCTCTCGATAAAGTGTAAAAATACTGATTCATAATTTTACACATCTCTTTCCGTAAAGTATAAGTCATTTTTCAATAGGTCTTTGTAGATTTGTTCACCATTAAAAGGAGGAACAATGAAGAACAGTACGATCACGATCAACGGAATGACCTGCGGCCACTGCGCTATGGCCGTAAAAAAAGAACTCACCAAGATCAACGGCGTTACAGTAAATGAGGTTGGTGTCGGTAAAGCCGCCGTCTCATTCGATGAGAATGCCGTCACGGAACAATCGCTGAAAGCAGCGGTGGAAGAAGCAGGATATTCTGTCATATCGATCCAATAATTATATTTTCTAAAGAAAATCAATGCTCTCGCAAAGGCGCTAAGCCGCAAAGAATAGGGAATGGTTAATCGTTTCAATTCTTAGGATATTTCATTCCGGCTATTTGTGTTATCACGTAAAAGTTGTCCTCGAATTGTGTCGATAAAGTGAAGATAGATCATATGGATAATAACATTCAAACATTGACGCTTCCAGTTGAAGGAATGACCTGCGCGAGCTGTGTTGCCCGTGTTGAGAAAGTCCTTGGGCGGTCGGCTGGAGTGGAAAAGGCCACAGTGAATCTGGCTACGGAAAAAGCGACCGTGAAATTCGATCCGTCAAAGATCAATGCTGAACAGCTTGCGGATATCGTTAAAGAAGCGGGCTATACTCTTGTGATCGATTCGGTCAAAGGTAAAGCTCTTAGTGCCAAAGCAGAACAGGATGGTTCCACAAAACTTGAGAAGGAATTCTTCATCAGTCTTGCGGTTGCACTGCCGGTGATGATCCTGAATATGGCCAGTATGACCAAATGGTTCATCGCTGTCTCTCCGATCGATATGGACCAGGTGAATAAATTGTTATTTCTCGGTACGACGATCGTTATGGTCGTGTCGGGGAAACGATTCTTCAGTGTTGCATGGAAACTGGCACGACACTTTGAGGCGGATATGAATACACTCGTTGCGGTCGGGACCGGCGTAGCGTATCTCTATAGTTCAGTCGTTGTACTCTTTCCTGAATTGTTGCCGGATTCCATCGATACGATGGATGTCTATTTTGATACATCTGCAGCGATCATCACGCTCATCCTTCTCGGAAAAGTGCTTGAAGCACGGGCCAAGAAACGGGCATCGGATGCGATGAAAGCACTGATGTCCATCCAGCCGAAGACGGCACACGTGATGCGCGATAACGTTTTTGCCGATATTGCGATATCAGAAGTGACGAAGAATGATAGGATCATGGTCCGTCCGGGTGAGAAGATTCCGGTGGACGGTATCATTGAGAGCGGCGAAAGTTCGGTGGACGAATCGATGATGACGGGGGAGAGCATTCCCGTTCAGAAAAATCCGGGTGATAAAGTCATCGGCGGGACGATCAACGCGAACGGGAGTATAGAATTCCGTGCAACCGCCGTCGGCAGTGATACAATGCTTTCACAGATCGTCCGGCTTGTTGAGGAAGCGCAGGGTTCCAAAGCACCGATCCAGTCCCTTGCGGATAAGATCGCATCAGTGTTCGTTCCGGCAGTGATCGGAATTGCTTTGGTGACGTTCCTTGTCTCATTCTTTGTTGTAGGACAGGACTTCACACTATCCATGATCCATTCTATTGCCGTGCTCATCATCGCTTGTCCCTGCGCGTTAGGACTCGCTACTCCAACGGCGATCATGGTCGGCACCGGACGCGGAGCATCGGCAGGGATCCTCATTAAGAATGCAGAAAGTCTTGAACGGGCCGGTTCCATAGACACTGTGGTCTTCGATAAAACGGGGACCGTCACCGAAGGGAAACCTTCTGTAACTGATATTCTCGTATACAATGAATTTTCAGAATCCGATATGTTGTTGTTTGCAGCTTCGGTAGAATATCAGTCTGAACATCCTCTTTCAAAAGCGGTTGTGCAGTATGCAAAAAAATCACAGGTGGAACTGAAGCCGGTAACATCTTTCCTTGCGAATCCGGGATTCGGTATCACCGGAAAAGTTGACGGTCGATCGGTCGTGATCGGAAAAGAATCGTTCATGCGAGAATCTCTCATCAATATCACGCTTGCTGAAGAGAAGGTTGCTCTGCTTCAGAGGGAAGGGAAGACAGTGGTCTATGTGGGTGTTCAGAGGAAACTTGCCGGCATCATCGCTATTGCGGATACGGTCCGTGATTCATCGCAGGAAGCCATCCGTCAGCTCCGAGAAATGAATATCGATGTTGTGCTGCTGACCGGTGATAATGCGGTCACAGCGGAAGCGATCGCAAAAGTAGCAGGTATAACAACTGTTGCGGCGAATATGCTTCCGAAAGATAAAGCAGACTATATCAAACAATTACAATCCAATCACCGTATCGTCGCGATGGTCGGGGATGGAATCAATGATGCTCCTGCACTCGCGCAGGCCAATGTGAGTCTCGCGATGGCGTCGGGGACGGATGTCGCAATGGAAACAGCTGATGTTGCGCTGATGCGGCATGATCTAACGGCCGTTGTCCGGGCGATCGTGCTCTCTCGCAGGACGATCCGCACCATCAAACAGAATCTCTTCTGGGCGTTCATCTATAATGTCATCGGAATTCCGCTTGCGGCATTCGGTCTGTTGAGTCCGACCTTCGCTGCCGGTGCAATGGCGGTCAGCTCCGTGAGTGTGATCAGTAATTCATTACGACTGAAAACGATGAAATTCCGATCGTAACAGATAATTCTTTTGTGCGTGTTCACCGCCTGTTCATTTATTGCCGCAGAGAAACAAAAAAGGTATATTGATTGAACAAGAACGGAAATGAACAAAGGAATTGTCAATGTCACAGTATGATTTCAGTGATCTTAAGAACAAAGCAGCCGTCGTTACCGGCGGAAGCAGCGGTATCGGACTCGCAATCACTGAAGCACTTCTTTCTGTCGGCGCAAAGGTTGCGATCCTCAGCCGAAACAGTGAAACTGCGGTCAATGCCATTGCTTCTTTTGAGCCGCAACTCCAGACCAATGTCATTACAGTATCGTGTGATGTTGTGGATAAAGAGTCCGTGATCTCAGCAAAAAATGTGATCGAAAAGAAGTTCGGACAGGTCGACCTCCTGATCAATTGTGCAGGCGGGAACACGAAAGAAGCGACAGTCTCCACGGAATTCCTTTCCGAAAAGTTCCCGGCGGACAAGGAACATTCTTTCTTCGGGCTTGATGTTGAAGCGATGCGCGGAGTCTTTGATCTGAATCTTTTCGGAACAATGCTCCCCGTAATGGTCTTCGGTGAATCGATGGCCGCCCGGAAAAAAGGTGTCATCCTCAATATCTCGACCGTTGCATCCTTTGCACCGTTGACAAAAGTTCCTGCCTATTCTGCTTCTAAATCTTCCATCAACAGTCTTACACAATGGCTTGCGGTCCATTTCGCGAGTGCGAACATCCGCGTGAACGCCATCGCACCCGGATTTTTTCTGACAACACAGAACAGATATCTGCTGATCGATGAGAAGAGCGGTGCATTATCCCATAGGGCAGAGAACATCATCAGGAATACCCCGATGGGACGATTTGGTAAAACGGAAGAACTGCGCGGAGCTGCTTTATTCCTGCTTTCCGATCTCTCCGGATTTATTACCGGTGTTGTTCTTCCCGTGGATGGAGGATTTTTGGCCTACTCCGGAGTCTAATTAAAGAACCATTTCTCTTCAAGATCGTTGATTGATTGGCCACACTATATGCTGAAGCCGTTAAGATCCATCAAAGATAAAGTAATTACGATTCTTTCCATTCTTATAATTCTCTCCACTGTAATCCAATCCAAAGAAAACCTTTCTCGGTATACGTCCTCCGCTCAATACGGGAGAAGCATCGTCATTAATACCTCTGCAGGACAACGATTGCGGTTCACTCCGTATGGTGATCACATCGTCCGCGTACAAACAGTCAGAGCCCATGAAGAGTTCTTTCCTGATGACCGGTATGAAATGGTCGAGAGCCATTCATGGACCGGTGAAATTAAGAAACAGGAAAATGTTAGAACAGTGTACCTGTCCAGCGCCAGGGAAGACGGCATAACGGTAGAGATCCAAAAAGAGCCGTTCAAGATATCCTTTGTAGAATCCGAATTGGGTACGACTCTCTTCAGTGAAAAGGATGGAATACAATGGAACGGTGATACGATCAGTGTTTCATTCATGAGCGATACGACAGAACACTTTACGGGATTGGGGCATGGATTCTACGGACGAGAATCATCACTCGACCTGCGAGGAAAGATCATTCGGCGCAATTACGGATCGCAGCATGGCGAACAGGCACCGTTGATCGTGCCGTTCTTCCTTTCGAGCAAGGGATACGGTGTATTCCTGAACAGCACATTCCCGAATACATTCGATTTCAATTCGGACGGGAAGTATCAGTTCTCCATAAACGGGGATGCAAGGATGGATTACTTCGTGATCGTTGGTCCTGCATTTCGAGATATCATCGATCGGTATACACAATTGACGGGTCGTCCTCGCCTCCTTCCCAAAGCTGCATTCGGTCTGGCATTGTCGGATAAAGGGAATGATCATACGACAAATGATCCTTCCGATGAGCGATGGTGGAAAAAGAAGATCACGGAACACCGAAATGCAGGATTCCCGCTCGATCACGTCGTTAATGATAATCGGTGGAGGGCCGGAGGAGGCCAGCGTTGTCTCTCATATTTTGAATGGGACACTACACGATATCCTGATCCGAAGGAGTATGAGTCGTGGATCCGATCCAAAGGACTTATCCTGACGATCGACTTCAACCGTTGTATTGCTTCACACAGTGAAGGATGGAAGTCCACCTTTAATATCCCGAAATCGGACGATATCGATTTCAATGAGAGTGCTCCGGACCTTACCCGAAAGGATGTCCGCGAATGGTTCTGGAATTTGTTCTGGACGAAATCATTGGATACGAAACTAAAATATCCCGGCGATGCTTTATGGATAGACGAATTTGATGAGATGGGGAAAGCTTCTTCCGATATGGTTTTAGGCAACGGAAGAACGTGGCGTGAGATGAAGAATTATTGGTTCTTCCTTGTTGCTAAGTCATTGGTTCAGCAAGGGTGGGACAAGGAATTTCAGGATACGAAAAGGCCGTTCGTTTGGGTCCGCGGTATGACTGCGGGCGGACAACGATATGCAACATTATGGAGCGGGGACATTAAACCGAATTATGCCGATATGCGGACGCAGATCCGCAGTCTGCAACTGGCAGGGATCTCCGGATTTCCGTTCTGGGGACACGATGCGGGTGGATTCAACAATTGGGAGGAGAAGCGCGGTCCCGATGATGCGATGTACCGCCAATGGTCCATGGCATTCGGCAGCTTTACTCCGTTCTGGAAACCGCACGGAATGGGCCGTTCGCGGTGGCCGTTGGACCGTCCCGCCGATGTTCAGCGAGATGCGCATATCTATTCCGAACTACGGTATCGATTGATGCCGTATCTTTATTCCGCCGCGTATGCCGCTTCAGAGAGCGGAATTCCGATGGCACGGGCGATGGTGATCGACAATCAGAATAACGAAAAAGCGTGGAGTCATGATCTGGAATATATGTGGGGAGAGTCGATGCTGGTCGCTCCGAATTGTTCGGATAGTGATGCGGTGAATGTATGGCTGCCGGAAGGAATGTGGTTCGATTATTGGAATGATCAACTATTGACCGGCGACCGTGAACTGAGTTATAAAGCACCGCTCGGCGTGTTACCATTGTTTGTGAAAGCGGGTTCCATTATTCCTATGGGAAATTATGCGGTCAGCACGGCATTCCTCTCAAGCGAAAGTCTTACTGTTCATGTCTACACCGGGAATGATGTCCGCTTTCAGCTCATTGAAGATGATGGTGTGACCGAGCGATACCGCTCGAAAGGCGAAATACGGAGAACAAACTTTTCGTATTCGGAATCGAAATCAACTCTTTCGATCTCCGGTTCGTCGGGGACTTACACCGGTGCTTCTTCCCGGAGAATGTACCGTATTGATTTTCATGGAATGGACGGAAATGTTTGTGCTCAGGTGAACGGGAAAATTATTCCTGAAGAAAAATCACTGACGAGGACTTCCGAACGCATCCTATGGAATAAGAACAGAACCATCCTTTCAATTCTGCTGCCGCAGTGTTCGGTGACGGACTCAATGACTATATCATTAGTTAAGAAATGTCGATGAGATTAATATGAAACGAAAAGTACTATTGATAATCGCTGTGTCCACTTTCGTTCTGCTTTCATCCCGACTTTTTGCTCAGCAGGGGAACGTCCGCGATCATTCTTTGGAAAAGGCAGCATATACCATAACAACTGATTCCGGAACAATTCGAATGACGTTCTATTCTTCGGATATCGTCCGGTTCGATGCACTGCCCGGACCTGCATCTGTGATAGAGCCATCACTGGTCGTTGTTCAGTCCCCGTCAGCGGTTGTTCCTGTGACACTGTTCGAAACGGATTCGAATATTGTATTGAAGACCGACCGAATGCGCGTAGAATGTGCGAAACATCCTCTGCGCATCACGATCTTCTCTCCGGAAGGGAAGAAATTATTGGAACAATCGGCAGGGAACACCTATGCAGGGACTGAACAGTCACGGCAACTGCAATTCATCATCGGTGCCGATGACCATTTCTATGGCACAGGCGAACGGGGAACGTCGTTGGACAAACGCGGTCAGCGGTTCGTCAGTTACAATACACAGATCGGAGGATATTCCGAACCGCTCGGGACGATGAATCTGAATGTTCCGTTCATTGCCAATCCCAACGGTTACGCCGTGTATATCGACAATACCTATCGTGGTATCTTCGATTTTGGAAAAAGTGATCCTTCACGTTGGACATATTCAGCGGAAGGCGGAGAACTTTCGTGGTATGTGATCGTCGCTCCAACAATTTCGGAACAGCTTCAGCGGTATACGTGGCTCACCGGACGGCAGCCGCTTCCACCGAGATGGGCATTCGGATTTATTCAATCAAAGAACCGCTATTTGAACGGCAAAGAGACACGCGGCATCGTCAACGAAATGCGAAACAGGAAATTCCCCTGTGATGCTGTTGTGCTGGACCTCGCCTGGTTCAAACAAATGGGGGATATTTCGTGGGATGAATCTGCATGGTCTGATCACAACGAAATGGTCAATGATTTTTTGAAGGACGGAATCAAGACGATACTGATCACCGAACCATATATCATTCAGCCGTCCCGGAATTTCGCCGAAGCGGACAGTCTCGGTTATCTTGCCAAGGATTCAACGGGGAAGACATACTTCCTTGAGAAATGGTGGTCATGCGACGGATGTAATTCTTCACTGCTCGATCTCACGAATCCTGCCGCTCAGCAGTGGTGGTGGAAGAAACATCCTTCTGCATTCGGTTCGAATGTTGCCGGTATCTGGACCGATCTGGGAGAACCGGAAAAACATCCCGAGACGATGAAGCATTTCATGGGCAGCACGGTGAAGATCCATAATATATTTAACCTGCTCTGGGCGAAGATGATCTTTGAAGGATTCACTGCGCTCCGTCCGAATGAACGGGTGATGAATGTTACGCGCTCGGGCTTTGCGGGGATCCAGCGGTACGGAGTGATGCCATGGTCCGGTGATGTATCACGCAGTTTCGGCGGATTAGCAGTTCAGCTGCCGATGCTTTTAAATATGGGAATGTCGGGAATTGCATATCATAATTCCGACCTCGGAGGATATGCAAGGAATCCAACAACTCCGGAACTATACATTCGTTGGATGCAGTACGGCGTTTTTTGTCCCATCACCCGTGCGCATGGTGCAGGGGAATCAGTCAAAGGATCACCGACAGAACCGTGGATGTTCGGAGCGGAAGCGGAAGTGATCAACAGGAAATATCTTGAACTTCGGTATCAGTTGTTCCCGTATAATTACTCGCTCGCGTTTCAGAATTTTTCCACAGGCATGCCTCTAGCACGTCCGTTATTCTGGCTTGAACCGGAGGATCCCGAATTGAAGAACGAAAGTTCTTCGTATATGTGGGGAGATGCGTTCCTCGTATCACCCGTCGTTGCGGCGGGACAAAAAGAAAAAGAAGTGACATTCCCATCTGGTGATTGGACCGATTATTGGACAGATGTTCGATTATCAGGAGGGAAGAAAATGGTCGTTGCTGCACCGCTTGATAAGGTTCCATTGTTTGTCAAAGCGGGAAGCATCATCCCTATGTCTCCGCTCATGAGATATTCTGATGAGCGGCCGTTGGATACTCTGATTGTGCATATCTATCCAGATACGGTCAATGGCTCTGAACATTCATTCGCATTATATGAGGATGACGGCAGATCACTGGAGTATCAATCCGGAAAATTTACCGTCACAACGTTGGCGGTCCGCACTGAGAGAATAGTGAGACAACGTTCGTTCACCGTATCGGCCTCACCGTCCGACGGATCATTCGCACATCAGGTCACACAAAGAACATACCGTTTTGATATCCACAATATTGATGCCGCCTATGCCGAGGTGACCGTTGCTGGAAAGGTGTTGCCGTTAAAAAAGAATTCGGCGGAATTGCGAAAGAGCAGTAAGGGATATTTCTATGATGCGGGGACAAAACGGTTGAATGTTCAAATGACCGTTCCGATGAGAGAGAAAGTCGAATTCCGTGTTTCGGTAAAACGATAGGATGGATCAGAGAGGGAATGGATGCTGTTTCAATTCATTCAGCATCACTGCTTCATGAAGATATTCTTTGATCAATCTGACCTTGATCGCTGATCTCGTGCGGAATTCCATATAGCGGATCTGTTTCAGATGTTTTCCGGTGAGGATCCCGCTTGGGTCGGACATTCTACATCCTTCGGCAAATCCGATATAGATCCCGTTGCTTCCTTTCAAAGGATTCAAATAACAGAGCAGACCTAATCGTGTATAGAATGGAACAGTGTATTTTATTGATTCCACTGCGTCCGGGATGGTCTTGAGGATGATCTCGCGGACAGCAGTCATCAATTCACGCTGATGTTTCGGAACGCGTTTCAGATAGAGATCCACTTCCTTCGATCGTTTCGCCGGGATGATCGTTGCTGTGCGGATGTTTCGGGTTCGAGGCATGAAGAACGATCTATTTTCCGGTGTATTGCAGTGAACGTTTGATCAGTTCTTCGATGGAAAGATTCTTTATCCCTGCGTTATTCAGAACTCCGCGCAGTGTCTGTTCCGCTTTCTCGCGCGAGAATCCGAGTGAGACAAGGGCTGTGAGCGCTTCAGCGCGGATCGATGAACTTGAATTCGGCAGGTCAATGATCTTCTCAGAACCTTCGATCTTACCAACTTTATCCTTCAATTCGAGGATCAACCGTTCGGCAGTTTTCTTACCGACTCCGGGGACGGCTGTCAAAGACCCGATGGCTCCCGTAGAAATAGTGCGGATCAACTCATCCGGACGGATACCCGAAAGGATCGTCTGCGCCATTTTGGGACCAATGCCCGACACACTAATGAGCAAACGGAACATCTCCCGCTCATTCTCTCCTGAAAATCCATACAACACCTGTGCATCCTCGCGGATATGATGATGCGTCAGAATGTATACTTCTGAATCGATCTCCGAGAGCTGTTCGTAAGTGGAGAGTGAGATATTAACCGAATATCCGACACCGGCGACATCAACGATGATCTCGGTGGGGGACTTCTTCGCGAGTGTTCCTTTGAGGTATGCGATCATGGTCGTTTTTTGGTTATGACCCGTTCGGGGTGTGCATCGATGAATGATTTCCAATCCTTGAATCCTGAACGCGGAGCGGAGATCTTGAATGCATGACAGACAGCAACGGCAAGAGCATCCGTGGAATCGAAATACTTCGGAACTGCCTTCAGTTTCAGCATGGACATCATCATATACTGCACCTGCTCTTTGGACGCAGCACCTTTTCCGGTCACTGCTTTCTTTATCTCTCGCGGTGAATATTCTGTGACCGGAACTTCAAAATTCACTCCCGCCAATATCGAAACACCTCGTGCCTGACCGATCTTGAGAGCGGACTGGGCATTCTTGGAATAGAATGCCGTTTCGATCGCAAATTCATCGGGATGGAACTGTTCGATCACATTGCATAACGTTGCATAGATCTTCTTTAATCGAAGCGGCATGGAGACATCCGCCGCGTTCTTGATCACGCCGACATCAAGGAGCGAGATCGCGGAACCCTTCTTCTCGATCACGCCGTAACCGGCGATCAATGTTCCGGGATCCACTCCGAGAATGATCATCTCAAGTCCTTGATCTTCAACTGGGTCAGTGTCATTCCTGTAAAATCGTTCTCGTCGATCGAAAATACAAGATCCAGATTCGCAGCTTTTTCTTTCAACAAATTGATCATACCGCCGAGTCCGAAACCGATACAATCGAAGGAAACATTGTTCTTTTTGATCTTGAAGCGGAGATGATCTTTTCCCACAATGCGGGGAGTCCCGACCACATGCACACCTTTCGCAAGATAGGTCGGACGCATGTTCTGCGGTCCGAACGGTCCGCACTGTTTCAGGATTCGCATATACTTCGGTGTCAATTCCGCCAGATCGATCTCCGTGTCGATATGAATGACAGGTGTCAGGAGTTCTTCCGTCAGCATTCCCTTCACAGCAGCATTGAACGCGATACGGAATTCATCGATGCGGTCCAGATCAACGCTGAGCCCTGCGGCATATTTATGTCCGCCGAACTGAAGCAGTTTGTCTTCCACCATCTTCAGTGCCTGATGGATGTTCACGCCGGAGATGCTACGTGCGGAACCTTTTGCAACACCTTCCAGTGTTGTGAGCATCACGGCAGGGCGGTAGTATTTCTCCACCATGCGGGATGCAACGATACCGACAACGCCGGGATGCCATTGCGCCTGATGCATCACGATGGCTCCGTCACCGTTATCTTTGAAATATTGTTCTACGAGTGCCTGAGCTTCCAGGAAGACACCTTCATCGATCTTCCGGCGGGTGAGGTTCTCCTCTTCAAGAACGCGTGCGAAGGCGATGGATTCATGATAATCATCGCTGACGAGGAGTTCCACGGCGCGCTTTGCATCACCGAGACGGCCGACCGCGTTGATGCGGGGAGCCATGGCGAAGACCACTTGTCCTGTTGTGATGGCGCCGATCTTGAGTCCGGCACTTTCGAGCAGTGCGCGGATGCCGGGACGTGTATTATTGTTGATGCGTTCCAGTCCGAGTCGGACGAAGATCCTGTTCTCATCCACCAGCGGGACGATATCGGCGGTGGTGGCGAGTGCAACGAAGTCAACATACTTCTCGATCTTCTCTTCGTGGCCGAGTGTGCGTGCTATCGCCTGGATATATTTGTATCCCACACCGGTGCCGCAGAGACTCTTGAACGGGTAGCGGCAGTTCGGCTTGAGTGCATCAAGGATAGCGACGGCATTCGGCAGTTCATCCGCCGGTTCGTGATGGTCGCAGATGATCACTTCCATACCGAGCTGATTCGCGTATTCCACCTGAGCAAGTGCAGTGATACCGCAGTCGATGGAGATGAGGAGGGTGACCCCTTCTTTCTTTGCGAACTCAACGCCGGGCTGGGAAATTCCGTAACCTTCGGTCAGCCGGTCGGGGATGTAGTAGGTAACGTCGCACCCAATCTCCTTGAAATAGAGATAGAGCATTCCGGCGCCGTTCGTCCCGTCCACATCGTAATCGCCGTAGACAAGGATCTTTTCTTTCCGGTCCCTGGCTTTGATCAGGCGGTCGACCGCGATGTACATGCCGTCCATCAGGAACGGATCATGGAGCTGATCGATCGAAGGGCGGAAATAGCGTTTCGCTTTTTCGAACGTATCGATGCCGCGGTTGATGAGAACCGAGACGAGGGATGATGTGATGGTAAGTTCGTCAGACAGTTGTTTGACGAGTTCTGCTGGCGGAGCAGGAGCGACCGTCCACCGGTATTCTTTTTTTGATGTCAATGCACTTCTCCAATACGGACCGGGAATGTTCCTGATCCTTGTGAGAGAATGCATCTTTCATTCTCAAGTGCTGCACAAAGCCAACAAAGCGCTGGGCTTGCCGATAAGCCGAATTTTGTCTGGTCCCGTTAAAGGACGAGGCAATCATTTCTCTTGATCATGCATTGCTGCATGATTCTAGCGACCTACCCGTTTCGTCTCGGTTTACCCGCCAAAGGCGGGTAAAGAATTGAGCGGACATCTCTCTTCCCGCGAACGGGAAACGAAACTTACGCGGTCTTGCTCTCAGTGGGGTTTGTCATGTTCCGCCGAAGCGGAATCCCTTGCGGGACCGGCAATATTACTATCACCGCGGTGCGCTCTTACATTAAGTACGCTTGATCGCATACCGCACCTTTTCACCCTTATCCCGCCGCAGAACGGCGGGACGGTATATTCTCTGTGACACTTTCCGTATCCTTGTTAAGGGGACCCCGGACGTTATCCGGCACTGTGTCCATCCCGTTCCGTCTAACGACGGAACGGAAAAGAGTTCGGACTTTCCTCCATAATTCGTGAATGAATTACAGCGATTGCCTGGCGTACCACGGCAACTTGTTGGCTTTGCACAACATCTCGCTGATGAGAATGAATAGATGATGAATTAAAAACTCGTGAGACCGGTTCGAACGAGCGAACGGTCAGCATCATCAAAAGGACCGTGATGATGAAAAATTCTGTCATAGGTTCTACCTAAGGTTTTGTATCGATCGCTTCATTGGCCAATGCATCCGCTTCCTTATTGAGCGCGCGGGGAATATGACCGATGGAAAATTTGAAGAGTGCCGATGCCAGTGCGCCTTTCACTTTGGTATGCATCTCTTTCATACCGGCATCCTTCACTTTATACTGGCCGTTCATCTGCTTTGCCATCAATTCACTGTCCGTCCGTACAACAAGTTCGGTGCAGTGAAAGGTTTCCGATGCTGCCACAAGCTGAATACACTCCAGAAGAGCGGTGTATTCAGCGATATTATTTGTCGCTGTTCCCAGATACCGTTTGTGGGTATGAAGTACAGCGCCGGTTTCGTCTTTGATCACGATACCGATCGCCGCTTCGCCTGGGTTGCCGCGCGAAGCGCCGTCGGTGAATGCTGTCAGTCTCATTCCGCCGCGTTCACTGTCTGTGCAAGTTCATCGGAAACGATGATCCGTCCGCAATGCTGGCAGAGATAGATCTTGTCGTTACGCCGGATCTCCATGATATGCTGCGGAGGAACACGGTTGCCGCATCCGCTGCATGACTGTTTGCGGATGGTCGAGACCGCTTTACCGCGTCCTGAACGAATCTTTTGATAGCGGGAGAAGATCTCTTTGTCAAGGCGTGTGACGATCTTTTCCTTCTCGTGATTGAACTTGAGTTCCTCATCTTCGGTCTCTCTCGAGACGATGGCGAGTTCCGCTGCTTTTTCCGTGAGGGATTCGTTCAGTTCGTTCAGGCGTCCCGTATATTCCTCGAGTTCGCTCTTCGCAATGGACATGCGGTTCTCGAAATCGCCGAACTGTTTGCCGAGTGTCTTCACCGTCTCTTCGGCAAAGTCGATCTCTTTGGTGATGGCATCATATTCTTTGTTGTTCCGGACCTGGTATTGCTGTTCCTTGTATTTCTTTAATTTTTCTTCGAAATCCTTGATGTCGTCATCCGCTTTGTTGCGGGAGGCAACGAATTCATCGATGAAAGCTTGTTTTGCATTCGCTTTCTCCGACAATTCGGCGATCTCTTTCTTCAGATCGCGGACCGTTTCCGGCAGGTCGCCTTTTGAATCTTCAACATCATCCAGGTTGCTGTCTACTTTTTGCAATTGATATAATAACCGAAGCGTTTCTTCCAAGTGATTCTCCTTACTTAAAAAATATGTACGGGGTTAGTACTCTGTTGTGTTAAAAAGACTTTGCCGGAATGACCATTCCGTTTCGCGATCTGTTGTATCTTCTTTACCAGCACCGGCAGCACAAGATGTTCTGTTTCGTAATGCCCGGCATCCACCAAAAGAAGTTTCGATTCAAATTCCTGGAACGTATGATACTTTAGATCTGCTGTGACCATCGCATCTGCACCCTGGGCGACAGCATCACCGATGAACTCGCTGCCCGAGCCGCCGCAGACTGCCACTGTCCGGACCGATGAACTTTTTCCCGAGAATTTCAGTGCCTTTAGGCCTAACGCCTGCTTGATGTTGCCGAGAAATTCTTTCTGCGTCACCGGTTTCGGTAGAACACCGATCGCACCAAGACCATACTCACTATTTTTGTTCAAGAGAGGAATAAGGTCATACGCAACTTCCTCGTATGGATGCGCTTTCAGCATTGCAGTAACGACTTTTCCCACATTCCACAGCTCGGAAATCGTTTCAAGTCGGATCTCCTGAACCCGTTCCAATGTACCCCGCGTACCGATGAACGGTGAAGATCTTTCATTCCCACGGAAAGTCCCGGTCCCGTCAGCACGGAAACTGCACCGATCATATTTTGTGAACGATCCCGCGCCGGCACAGTGCATCGCGTCGGCTACTTGCTCAACGTGTGTTGAAGGAACGAACACAACGATCGAGACCAGACTCTCCTTGATCGGGGAGAGGATCTTCAGATCGGTCAATCCTAACTTCTTTGCGAGGACGAAGTTGACGCCCCATTGCACGCTGTCCAGATTCGTATGGGCAGCATAGACATTCATTTTATTCTCCGTCAGGAACAACACTACCTCACCGGTTCGGGAGGTAGGTGTAATGTTCTTCAACGGATGGAACAATAGCGGATGATGCGTTATGATACAATTCGCTTTTTTCCGTTTAGCTTCACGCGCAACGTCCATTGTCAGATCGAGAGCCACCAAAATGTTCGTGATCCGGTCTGATGGTCTGCCAATGAGTAAACCGATATTGTCGCCCTTCCAAGCAATGGAAGGTGGTGCTATCTTTTCAAATTCTTTTTGAAACTCTTGAATATTCACTGTGTCCTGATAAGCAACGGCAAAAAAAAAGTCCCGTTGGAGTTTCGGGACGTTTTTTATCGCTGAAATAGTATGGAACGAACTTTTTTCTTTTGCGTTATGAGTCTCTTATTGGTCGGCATCATTATTCGAATCGCTCACTTTATTTTTCTTCATTAAAATAGCAAAAGTATCGAAAATATGCAAGATTGACTTTGCCTCATTTTTTCGGTAAGTTTATGGCGAAAATTTATCGTTTCACCGTTCCTTTCAACTTATTCTTAATGTATCGGAGTGTAACACATTGATTACGGAGTATGGGTACGACGTTTTTTTCACTGTTACTGCTTTTTGCCTTATTGTCGGCGTAGGTGCTTATTTCTTCATCGAACAGCCCATTGTCAAGGGTGTTCTGATGGTTCTTTCCATCCTGCTATTCCTTTTTACCCTCAATTTCTTCCGCGATCCGGAACGGGTCACTCCGCAAGGGGATAACCTCGTTATTTCACCCGCAGACGGCACTGTGATCAAGATCGAAAATGTAGTGGAGGAGAAATATATCAAAGGTGAAGCGACCATGGTCTGCATCTTCATGTCCCCGGTGAATGTGCACGTGAATAGGAATCCGATCACCGGGACAGTCGGATATTATGAGTATGTGAATGGGGAATATTTCGCCGCATTCGAAGATAAAGCATCATTGAAGAACGAACAGACGCACATCGGAATGGAGAATGCGAAAGGGAAGGTCTTCTTCAAACAAATTGCAGGATTCATCGCGCGCAGGATCGTTGCCAATGTGAAGGTGGGGGACAGTGTCGAAGCGGGGAAACGGTTCGGAATGATCAAGTTCGGTTCGCGTGTGGATATCTACGTGCCGAAAGGTTCAGAGATCAAGGTGGTGATGAATCAAAAGACCGTTGCCGGTGAAACGATCGTTGCGGAGACGAAGTGAGAATTACCCGCGCAGTCGTTCCGACACTCTTCACCGTGCTGAATATGTTCTGCGGACTCCTCTCCATCGTGCAGTCCAGCGATGGAAAGTTCATCGAAGCATCGTATTTCATCATCCTCGCCGGTGTCTTCGATGCATTGGATGGAGTGATGGCCCGCCTGACGAAATCCAGCAGTCAGTTCGGCGTTGAGATCGATTCGCTCTCCGATGTCGTCTCATTCGGCGCCGCTCCCGCCTTCCTTGTCTACAAGATCCATCTCTATCAAATGGGCGAGTGGGGATTGATCATCAGTTCGCTGCTGATGATCCTCGGAGGGATCAGATTGGCCCGGTTCAACGTCCAACTGGTAGGATTCGATAAGAACTATTTCACTGGACTCCCAATTCCCTCAAGTGCGTTTGCCGTCATTTCGTATATTCTCACATTCAATGTGGAAGGGAATCATCTTGAAGGGACAGCCGCAATGATGCTGGCACCACTTTGTATCGTTCTTTCACTGATCATGGTCAGCAAAGTGAAATACGATACACTGCCGAAGGTCTCCGGAAGGGAAATGAAGAAGCATCCCGTGAAGTTCCTTGCGATGTTTGTTGGTCTGATTCTGGTCATCGTCACCCAATTGAAAGCACTATTTTATCTGTTCGCGGCATTCATCCTGTTCGGACTTGTCCGCTATTTCTACTCTCTGTTCGTGAAACCATCCGTGAAAGATACTGCGGAGAATGAAACGGGAGAAGTTCCAAGTTACGATATCTAAATCCATTCAACGGAAAATACCCATGTATCAATCGACTATTACGATCACATTACGTCCTTCCATCCTTGATGTGCAGGGGAAAGCGGTGGAACTCGGTATCCACACACTCGGTATGAAGGAAGTGGAGAACGTACGCATCGGTAAATCGGTCCAAATGACGGTGAATGCCTCTTCGGAGGATGAAGCAAAACGGATCACCGAGGAAGCTTGCCGGAAACTGCTGGCGAATTCAGTGATGGAAGATTTCACATTCACGGTAAAAAAAGTATGAGCGCATCTTCAGTGAAATTCGGCGTTGTCGTTTTTCCGGGATCGAACTGCGATCACGATGCATACCATGCCGCAAAGCATGTGATGG